>NZ_JAAHGT010001239.1 GCF_010672385.1 Okeania sp. SIO2F4 | reverse complement strand
GGCAGTGGGACTGCTGGGCACCCTGCAACTGCACCTCGTCGCTCAGCGAAGCAGCTTTGAGTCCTTCTAGCATGCCAGGGCCTTGATCCTGGCGGAAGCCATGCTGGAACGGATGCGACTCAACCCCTCTCAGTTGGCAGCCTATCAGGCCTTTGCGAGTCGCTCAACAGGTAGGTTTAGATAGAGTGGTAAGAATGGCAAGGCGTTTAGGAATTAAGTCTAAGTTAAATGCTGTACCTGGGTTAATTTTGGGTCAAAGTGAAGTTAATGTTTTAGAAATGACTGGTGCTTATGGAGTATTTGCTAATCGTGGAGTGGGGAATAAACCTCATACTATTAGGAAAATTATAGATAGTAGTGATTGTGGCGATCGCAATAATATTTACACTTGTCGCTGCATTTATTCTTATAACCCAGATCCAAATTGTGAAAACCCTCAAGGAGATATTCAAGCTAACCGTCCTATTCTGCAACCATACATAGCAGACAGAATGACTCAAATGCTCCAAGGAGTGGTGCAATTTGGTACGGGTCGTGGTGCTAATCTGGGATTAGGAGAAGCAGGTAAAACTGGCACTACTAATTATGGAGTAGATTTATGGTTTATTGGATATATTCCTAACCAAAGTATGGTTACAGGAATTTGGTTAGGAAATGATGATAACTCTCCTACTTATGGCAGTAGCAGTCAAGCCACCCAGTTATGGGGAAATTATATGAAAAAGATTGTAGGGGAGTAAGGAAGTCAGAACTCAGAAGTCAGAACTCAGAAGTCAGAAGCTAGAAGTTAAATTCTGATACAGAAAGAGCAAGGGATAACTATTCATCTTATTTTTTACTTTCTTTGTCTCCCTACCCTCCCCAAACTTCCCACTGCTCAAACCTCACAGATATTGTACCTAGTAAAGGGTACTTGAAAAAATTGCCTTTAACTACTTTTGAGTAGTCGTTTCGATATTTTTCTCAAGGGGCAAATTTGATTTTATAATATCCAGATAATAAGCGATCGAATTACTATCTTGATTTAACAAAGCAAGGAAGAGGAGTATGTACTGGAAGACATACTTGAAGAGTGGTAGAAATTACTGTTGAGGTGGATATATCAATCCAGTAAATATTTACACCATTTCCCTTGTCAGCATTTTTGAGTATTTGGGAACTAAGACCAAATATAGCAGCTAGGATTCCTGCAATAGGTGCCCCAGGTGCAGCAGCAGGAGAAAAGCTAAGTGCTGATGTAACTATTGCGCTTATTTGCCCTATTGTATCCACTGCATTCGTAGATTCAACTACTTCAACATGAGTTAATTCTATCTTTCCTCCCCACCAATATCTCTCTACTTTAGCCATTTAAAAATATCTCCTAATTTAAAAAATAATGAAGTAAGCTACAGGATTAATTCTAAAAATTCCCTAAAAATACTGCATACTTGCGTAATTAATTTTGTCAGGAGTTAAGAAAGAAACTAATTAGAGATTACTGTATTAAACCTCAAAGCATTAACATATAAAGGCAAGCGTTTTGGACAGAATAATTGGAGAAAAATCACGGGATAATTCTTGCTTCTACCTCCTCTATAATTATCTTTTCTTCTTAACTATAGTCATTCTGAATAAGACTGGGACGAGTGTTTCTTTACCTAGAAAGGGTTTAAGTCAAAAAAGTGTTTCATCCTTATTTGAAATGACTATATTCTCTACTTCCCCGTTCCCCTACCTTACAAGGGTAAGTTTTTTAGAATTACTCAGGAGCAGGTTTCATAGATAATTTGTGCAATATGTTTATTATAATATGTCAATAATTGAAATTATAGACCCCACTCAGTCTTACACCTTTGCTGACTATTTTAAATTCAACTCTGAACCTGACGACATTCTATCCTAACTACAAGATTTTCACCATTTACCTTGTACATCATTTGCCCGAAATATGCTGTAATTAATTTGAGCTGAAAACATGAGCAAATTCTGACTCCTGACTCCTAACTACCATCAAAATAATATGAGGTAAAAATGACAGTTAAAAGTAATTTAATATCCCTTTACGAAAATGAATATGAACAATGGTTAGTAAAAACGATTAATCTATTAAAAGAAAACAGATTCAATGAATTAGATAAAGAACATTTAATTGAGGAGTTAGAAGAGTTGAGTCGGCGAGAGAAAAAA
>NZ_JAAHGT010001238.1 GCF_010672385.1 Okeania sp. SIO2F4 | reverse complement strand
TTTCATTTTAATAAGCACCTGCGCAGAGCGACAGACTTGTTATCAATATACATCAAAATTGGCTGGGAAGCAAAAATCCTGTATTTATTGCATATCAAGACTTGTAGCGTTTATGAAAAGATTGCTAAAACAAGCGCAAAATCGCGATTTTTCCCTAAAATTTGGCCCTCAATAGCTCATTTCAACTTTTTTTGCCAAAATTAGTTTAAATTCTAAATACGTTAATCAATTAACTATAAGTTTCATTAATATCAAATCATTTTATAGTCTTATAAAAAGTAGGAAAGAGTCATTTCAGTTATCAGTTATCGGTTGTAAAAAATTAATATTTTTCTGTTGAAATATATAAGTTATTATTTGAAAATATTGTTATAAATAGTTGAATATAATTAGACAAAAAATAAATCAATAGAACTATAATCATAAGAAAATGGAAAAACCATTATTTGTATTTGCGAAGTTTCAGACTAAGAAATATCGAGTTGAAGAGATGAAACAATTGCTTCGGAAGTTTATTGCAGGAACTTTGGAAAATGAAACAGAGTGCATCTCATATAATTATTTTTAATCTACAGAAATGGCAATAATTTTTGCTTTTAGGTTTAATTTTTATCTTACTTTTTAGGAAAGCCGAATAGGTTTTGGAACTTATTCAGCAATTTTTATAGTCGAAGTTTTTATCAATATGAAATGGCAGGAAAAAAGTAAAAATAATCAATTTTATCAATACAATTTTTCAGCAAATAATTTCAGAAAATCCTACTTTAGTAGTTAAATCAAGTCTCATTAATTAGCCATAATAAATCAGGGATAATTATCTTTTTTTATTAAGTACAACTTCATAGATAAACGATATTAAAAAATAATCCTACTTTGGGAACTTACAAAAAATTTTATAGATTATCAATAGGTCAGTATTTTTTCTGAAAATAATAGGAAATTACGCTACAAAACTTCAGTAAATACACTATTGTTCACAGACAAATGTGCATCTTATTCTAGATATATAAATTCATAAAAGATCAGTTAAAGATGACTACAACTTCCGCAGATTTATCAAAAACTCCAAATCAAAATTCGTCTTTTTTCGGGTCATTATTTGGTTCAGTTAGAGGAGCAGCACAAGTAGTCGGAAACGCCACAGTTCAAGCAGCTTGTGGTGCTGGTGAAGCTATTGGTAGTGTAGCTGTAAATACAACACATGGACTAGGATATGTTACTGAAATGGTGAATAATAGTCGATTATTGTCACCATTAACAAAAGCTCTGAAAATAGAGTTGTTAGAAATAGTCGATCAGATAGATATTGTCAAAGCTGAAACTGAAATTCAACGCCTACAACAAAAATATCCAAATGAAAGCCCCTCTGAAATTAGCCATCGTGTAATTTTAGAGAAAGCAATTTATGTTGGGGGGACAGGAGTTGCTACCAGTATTGTACCAGGAATAGGATTAGGACTCATAGCAGTTGACTTAACAGTTACAACTGCAATACAAGCAGAAATGGTATATCAGATTGCTTATGCTTATGGATTTGATTTGCAAGAACCAGCAAGAAAAGGAGAGGTTTTAGGCATTTTTGGTCTAGCAGTTGGAGGTGGTCAAGCTTTAAAAGCAGGATTAGGTTTTATGCGAAATGTGCCTTTAGCAGGTGCAGTAATTGGTGGTAGTACAAATGCAGTCATGTTATATTCCCTAGGATATGCAGCTTGTCGGTTCTATGAAGCAAAATTAGCCCCGGAGACTATGGAAGCCGCACTAGAAACTGCTCAAGTTGATACCCAGAAATATTTAAAAGCGGCGATCGCTCAACAGGCGATCATGGATCAAATTTTGGTTCATGTAATTTTGGCTGGAAATCCTGGAAAAACTTGGGAGCAAATACTGCCAGAACTTGAAGGAGCTAACCTGAGTCCTGGTTCTCTGGAAATAATTCAGAAGAATATTAAATCTCCCCCATCTCTAGAAAAATTACTTGCTCAAGTTAATGATGAGTTTGCCATTTCAGTTGTAGCTCAGTCTCAAAAAATTGCTGAATTAGATGAGGTTATTACTCCACAAGAAAAGAAAGTCCTCGAACTAATTAGTAAGAAGTTGAAGGTTGACCTAGCTGCCGTCGAAATGCAAGTCCTTCAAAATGAATTAGATGCTTTATCAGATATTTTGTTGGAATAACAA
>NZ_JAAHGT010001237.1 GCF_010672385.1 Okeania sp. SIO2F4 | reverse complement strand
ATTGTTTAATTGCTCTTTGCATAGCCCGTTTATCATCTCTACGCTTAATAGTTTCACGCTTATCATAAAGTTTTTTACCTTGTGCCAAAGCAATATCAACTTTTACCCAACCGCGTTTAAAATACATCCTCAAAGGTACTAAAGTTAATCCCTGTTGTTCTACTTTTCCAATTAATTTCCGAATCTCTTGTTTATGTAATAACAATCTTCTACTACGTCGAGGTTCGTGATTAAAAAAATCTCCAGCTTTTTGATACGGGGAAATATGAACGTTAAGTAACCATGCTTCATTATTACGGATTAAAGCATAACCATCCCGTAAGTTAACTTTACCTTCCCGGATTGATTTTACCTCTGTTCCTTGTAATGCAACGCCAGCTTCATAAGTCTCTATAATATGATAGTTAAATCTTGCCTGGCGATTATCACTAATTATTTTTTGTCCTTCACCACTTTTTTTACTCATAATATATTTTTACTCACTTTTTTTATCCTGAATTTTCTATTATACTATAAAATTATTGGCTATAACAATAAATTAATTAAAACACCATCATAAATCAAAAACCTTAAAATATAAGTTTTGTATAAGTTAAGTAGGCACAATTAAACACAAAATAACTATATAAATCCGCCCATAGGTTGTAATATTTTATCCTAGGAATTTGGTCTTTTTATGTAAGCATTCAGCTATCAGCGGTCAGCTATCAGCTTTTTAATAGACATCTCCAGAAAAGAGGGAGTAGGGGTAGGGAGTAGGGGGAAAGAATTGATAATTGCTGTGGGATAATTGATGGGATTTTTTCTGATTGGAGATGTCTAATGAATCAAGCAAGCATTCATTTAATTTATACTAAATTCTCAACCAGAGATTGGTATTCTGAAGCTTTGATAAAATTGCTTTTTTTTCCTTTCAAGGTAATCAAGTTGATAGCTGATAGCTGACTGCTGAATGCTTACCTTTTTATCCCATTTTCGCTTGTTTTTAGAGACCAAATTCCTACAGTTTTTTTTACAAAAAATTTATCATTTAGGATTGCTATATAGCAAGTAAATTTGCCTCAACTCCGACTGAATTCTGTAGACGCAATTAATGAATTGCACCTGCTTCACTTCTGCAAAATTAACTTTTGTAGAGACCTTCCATGGAAGGTCTCTACATTAATTATTGGTAAATTAATGAGTCCTTACTACAAAAATTACCCGTAAGTATTCAGCGGTCAGCTAGCCTCCTGGGTCGGAACAGCGTTATCAGCTTCCGAGACAGATCTACATTTCCTGCCACAGAATTGTATAGATTCACAACTAAAGTTCGTCGTTATTGTGCCTTAATACTCTGGTTAAAAATGTAGTAGAAGTTAAAAGAATGCTTGCTTCATTCATTAAAACTATGAGAGCTGACTGCTAATAGCTGAATGCTTAAAATTACCCTGGTAATTTCAAGAGCGATCGCTCTAAAATAATCATCTTAGAACTAATCACTGAAGTCCGAGCTACCATTCTGCCTTGAGAGTTGATTAGTGCCAATTTATTAAAGTCTAAATCTTGTGCTTCCTCAAACATTTGATTCACTAATTCGTCTTGTTCTTCTTGACTCATACCATACCAATCATTGTTCAGTTCAACAATTAATAAATTACTGGGAAAATCAAATTCTAAAGACTCAATAATTCCATCACCATATTGATTAGCTAAATCATCAATCTGATTTTGAATTGACACTAGAAAAATTTGCTCTGGTGTTAACTTTGGAGCTGGAGGTGTAACAGGTTCTATAGATTCAGGAGCTTCTTGTAATGCTGGATCGGTAATTTCTGCATCTTCTGAATCTATTGTAGAAGCTACAGACTCTTCCGGAGCGATCGCCTCTGTTAATTCAGACTCTGCAACGACAGGAACATCTGCTACTTCAGTAGTAGGTTTACTAGAAGGAAAAGAAACAAAAATAATTACCAGAATTAGGGCAAAAATACCAGCGATCGCCCCAGTCAATAACCCATCAGAAAGCTTCTGACTTAGGGACTCTGGTAGTAAGGAACGAATTAACCCCAAAACTTGCTGCCAAAGTCCAGGTTTGGCCACAACTGATTCATTGTCAGTAATTGATTGTTCTTGAGGTTGGGTTTCGGAGGTGATAGAAGGAGTTTCTGTTGTTTCCTGGGAAACTGCTTCTGTTTCAGGTTGTTC
>NZ_JAAHGT010001236.1 GCF_010672385.1 Okeania sp. SIO2F4 | reverse complement strand
CTTGTCTAAAACACTAACATTTTGAGGCTTTTCAACTCAAAATATCCCACTTTTTTAATACTCAAAAAGACAAAAAGCTCCATCTGTAAACACTTTCAGATTTAATCAGCAAGTCCTAGTTAGTAGGGAATGATTCTAGCTAATTATCTGGCTCTATCGAGTATTTATGCTGAATATTTGACTGAGAATTTGACTCAACACAAAGGTCAATGAATAGGATTTATACAGTATAAATACTGACAAATATCCAAATTATTATACTACTTTTAATACTATAAATTGACGTGCTGAATGTGGGATAAAAGCTTAAGATTTTACATTATCTTGATTAATAATTTTTTTACTAAACTGCTGCTATATAGCAGTCAAAGCCAAGGGTTCTGACATTACTAAATTCTGTTTGCGCAGCATTTCCGCACCGAAAACTTAGTCAGATATTACTTTTGACTTATGACTGGTGTGTAGTGTTATAGAACTCATCTGGTATTTTTGACATTAACATTCGCGATCGCTGATATACTATTTTTAGTTGAATAGAAAATCATGTATACAGCCAAGTAACCCCAGTTAATCTTTACAATATCACAAAAATTGTGAGGATGCAACGGAAAATCCTTTGACGCGGGATTTTTTCTGGAGCTTCATAAAATGAAAATATTTGTGATTTTGCACTTAACAATGATGAGTGGAAAGATTTGATGAGGGAAAAGCAGACATTTGTATAAAGCTCCAGAAAATGAAAATATTTTTGGTATTGCACTTAACAATGATGAGTGGAAAGATTTGATGAGGGAAAAGCAGACATTTGTATAAAGCTCCAGAAAATGAAAATATTTTTGGTATTGCTGCTGGGAAAATTTCCTAAATCTGAGCGAGCCTCATCTTAGCGAGAAAATTTAGTTGAACAAAAAATCATGTATATAGGCAAGTAACCCCAGTTAATCTTTACAATATCACAAAAATTGTGAGGATGCAACGAAAAATCCTTTGATGTGGGATTTTTTCTGGAGCTTCATAAAATGAAAATATTTGTGATTTTGCACGAGGAAGGTGTAGATGGAAAGATTTAATGATAGGAAAAATCTGATTCTAATCTTAAAAGTAGGAGAATAAGGGAGCATTTTTCAATATTTTTCCGATATTGCCTCTATTCTACTCCCGACTCATAACTCAAAAATTTTTACACGGATAAAGATACCAAATGGTTTCTATAAGACCAGGGAAAAAAAATCATTTAAAATCTTATTACATTGGAAAGCAAGTTGATATTTTTCTAATTCATCTTTACTAAAATAAGCTAAACGCTGACCTTCATTAAGTTTAACTTGCGTTAAGTCTAAATTTATTTGTTTCCAGAAAATATAATGTTCGCGATCATAGACAGTGTACTTTTGAAAGAATTTAATATTTCCTAATTCAATTTCTATTTCCTCTCTTATTTCTCTACGAATACATTCTTCTGGAGATTCTCCTTTTTCAATAAAGCCACCTAATAAATTCCAGCTATTAGGAAATGGAATAGACTCTTTATTATCCCTCAGCACCAGCAAAATTTTATTATCGCTATTAAATAAAATAATTACACAGCCTTGAATTTTGTGCATAATTTTTCTCCTAATTAAAAAAATGATAACTCCGTAGGAACGTTGCATAAAACCTCCCTACTTTGTGGTCTGCTCATTATGAAAAGACTGTAATTATAATTATTTAGCCCAATATTCTACTATAGCATCCCGATAATTAATTTAGCTGTCGAAAATCGACAATGTAAAAAAATACTTTTGTCGATTTTCACTCAATTTCTGCTGAATGTATTGTTATGACTGGTTTTTGAATTAGTGAATTAAGGTTGTCGATTTTCGACAACTTTTTTTTCTGTTCATCTTTTATTCTTTAAAAAGGCAAGAAAAAACAATTCTATAGATTTGGTTTGTTTCAGATATTCCTATTTCATATCAGGTAGTGTTTTTCTCTTTATCAAATTTCACAACCTTACAAGGTGAAATGAACCTTCTATTTTCTAACGATATTTAAAAGGAGTTAGTAATTATGAAAATTACAACTACATTGAGTAAATTATTAACAGTTACTGGAGGATTAATTGTTGTAGCAGGAGCTAGTGGAAATGCTCATGCAGCAACACTAGGTGTTGAACTGGTGCAAAATGGCAATGCGGAAACAAACCAAATCT
>NZ_JAAHGT010001235.1 GCF_010672385.1 Okeania sp. SIO2F4 | reverse complement strand
TCTTGAATTGCGTTTGCGGAGCATGACCTAGGATAGCTCCTCTGTTAGCGCAGCTCCTCTGGAGGAGGCAAGAGGTAGTTACAACCCAGGAGGCTAGCTGACGGCTGAATACTTACTAACTAAGTCGATTTGTCATCAATCAGCCACTTTGCTAGAGTCTAAAGTGATTAAGTTAACAATAATAACTGTAAATATTATTGTCAAAAATAAATTTATATGGTATCTACAAATATAGATGTGATTGTAATTGGTAGTGGTATTGGAGGGTTAGTTGCCGGAGCAATGCTCGCCTACTATGGCAAAAAGGTAATAATTTGTGAAAGCCATACTATTCCAGGAGGGGCAGCTCACTCTTTCTCCCGTCAAGGTTTCCATTTTGATTCTGGTCCATCTTTTTATTGTGGGTTAGCTGACCCTCATAGTCTTAATCCTTTACAAAAAGTCCTCAACATTTTGGGCGAATCTATTCAGACAGTTGTTTACGATCCTCTTGGACATTACCACTTTCCTGAAGGTAGTCTCCCTATTTATGGTGATGGGTCATCTTATCTAGAAGCTGTTGCTAAATTCACAACTCAAGGTGCTAAGGAATTAAAACTTTTTCAAGATAATCTTTTACGGTTATATGCTGGTCTTAAAGAAGTTCCACCTATAGCTTTAAGGGCTGATTTTTGGTTAATACCAATTTTATTGGGAAAATATGGACTATCTTTACTGAAGATGTTACCTTCCCTCGGGGATATAGGAGGTTCCGTCGGACAAATCATGGATAAATGGGTAAAAGACCCTTGGGTGCGCCGTTTAATTGATTTGGAATGTTTTCTCCTGTCTGGGTTAAAAGCTGATGGTACTGTTGCTCCAGAAGTGGCGTTTATGTTTGGAGAACGTTCTAACTCGGTTATTGAATATCCTATTGGTGGTAGTGGTGCAATAGTTAATGCTTTGGTTAGAGGTTTGGAACGTTGGGGTGGTGAATTACTTTTGAATGCTCATGTTGAACAAATATTAATAGAGTCTGGCAAAGTTGTAGGGATTCGTTTACGAGGAGATGAAATTATAGAAGCTCATATTGTTATTTCCAATGCTACGATTTGGGATACCTATACTAAGTTGTTAAGACCTGAAGATTTACCTGCTTCTTTCCGCGAACCTGCTTTAGCGACTCCTACGGTGGAAAGTTTTATGCACTTACATTTAGGTATTCGTTCTGATGGTTTAGAGGGTTTGACAGGACATCATGTGGTTGTTCTGGATGGAGATGTTGATATTTCAACTCCTGGGAATACTTGTATGATTTCTATTCCTTCGGTTTGGGATTCTACTTTAGCTCCTCCGGGTCATCATGTTGTTCATGCTTATACTTTAGAGTCTTTTTCTGGTTGGGAAAAAGATGAATCTTATCCGCAACGGAAACGGGAAAAAGCAGAATCTTTGTTTCGAGCTTTAGAAAAGGTAATTCCCGATATTCGCCAACGTATAACTTTAGAGTTAATTGGTACACCTCTGACTCATGCTCGCTTTTTGCGTCGTTATCAGGGTACTTATGGACCTGCTATTGCTGCTGGTAAGGGTAGTTTTCCCGGACCTCAAACTCCTATCTCTGGTTTGTATCGGGTGGGAGATAGTACAATGCCTGGTATTGGTGTGCCAGCGGTTGCTGCTTCTGGAGTTATTTGTGCGAATACTTTAGTTTCTGTTGATAAATCTTTAGCTTTGTTAGGGAGTAGGGAGTAGAAAGTAGGGGTTTTGGAGTGGCGATCGCCTCAATCGAGACGTTTCAAACCTTAACCGAGAGGTTTCAAACTTCAACCAAACTGATAACTAATAACAACCTCAACTTTCTCAAAAGATACCAAATGGATTCTACAGCCATCCGAAATGATTTGTGAAAAAATAGGAGGATCAAAATCTTAATACTTTGACCGAAAAATTTAGGTAGGTAGTTACGCCTCCTAATTTTAAGAGGATAAAAAAAGAAAATTCTGTATTTCAAGCCTCCTTATTTCGCGAGGTACTGATAACTGATAACTAATAACTGAAATGACGATTTCCCACAAACAAACAGCACAAAGCCTGCTGAAGTTATTGTCAGTTGAGCTTTCGTGAAGCGAATAAATATTTTTTGGTGACGAACGAGCGTGACGAATGAAACCAGACTATATGTAAATTTGTTTGCTAGGTTGCCTTGCAGTAGCTGGATT
>NZ_JAAHGT010001234.1 GCF_010672385.1 Okeania sp. SIO2F4 | reverse complement strand
TTCAATGATTTTTTTCTCCTTATAAAAGTTGTAATATTGTGTCTGAATAAATAGTTATAAATCCACTCTCATACCCCCCTTTAATAAAGTCAGAGGAGTATTTGAAAATGGAAGAGACGAAGGAACTTTAGTAGTCTCTATTATACACCATTTACTCTGTTATCAAACAAAAAATAATTTGTATAGCTATATACAGAAAATCAACTCATTGTCACAAAAAGAATTATCAGGTTATTATTATAAGTTTATAAAATTTTTTAGCTTCCTTTTTCCCTGTTGTCCTTGGCCTTTTTCCAGGATATTCTCTACAAAATCTTTCTGAGGACTACGATACAAGAGCAAAATGATAAATGGGTTTTAATTTCATCACAACAGTGTTAGTCTCATAAGTTGAAGGAGAACAAAAAGTATTTTCTCCTCCATGCAATATTATTTTAAACCTTACCCTTAAGGGCAAGGTCTTATTTAAACCATTTCTGATTCATAATTGTTATGAGTACATCAACTTCTGTTTTATCGGCTTGGCAACTATTAAGAAATCGTGAAATTACTTGCCAAGAAGCATTGGAACGTTTAGTAGATAAACGGGGAATTGTAAATTTGCAACTACTTGATAAAGAAGTAGCATATCGCTTCTTTAGAGAATTTCCCGATCAAAAAGATTTGCCCCCAGTTATTCCCCTGCTGCTGTGGCGCAACTGCTACTATTTAGCCTCTCCTATAGATATATGTGCTGATGAGATGAAAAAGATGAGCGATCGGACTTTTTCTGACATCAGAATTATCCCTATTGCGGAAAAAAGCTATAGCGCTTGGTATCATAGAGAAAAAATAAATCCCAAGTCTATCTCTGGTACACAATTAATTAACCCTTTAACCGGAGAGCTAGAAGAAGAAGATGTCTGTGCAACCACAGAATTATATCTTTCCCAAGCTGCTGACCAAATTGGTCGGATTAAAACAATTATTTCTGGCGCTCTGCGTAACCGTGCTAGTGACATTCATCTTGAACCGACTGGGGAGGGTCTGCGAGTACGCTACCGTATTGATGGCATTCTGAGAAATATTACTACCCTACCAGCAGATATTGGTCGTCGAGTAGTAGTTGCCATTAAAGTAATGTGTGATATGGATATTGCTGAAAGTAGATGTCCTCAAGATGGGCGAATTAGCGAGCAATATGCAGGAGATGATGATTCTAATGTAGGATTAGATTTGCGAGTCAGCACCCTTCCTTGTGTTGGCGGCGAAAAAGTTGTGATTAGGTTACTAACTTCCAAAAACCCTTTTTCTAGTTTAGAGAAGTTGGGATTTTCTGAGCGAAGTTTAACTTTATACAAAAGTTTGTTGCGCCAACCACAAGGAATGATTATTTTTACAGGTCCGACTGGTTCAGGGAAAACAAGTACCCTATACACCAGTTTGTTATCAGTGGCAACGGAAAATGTTAATGTAGTTACTGTAGAAGACCCGGTAGAATATGTATTACCAGGGATTACTCAAACTCAGGTAAATGAGAAGGCTGGAATGACTTTTGCTGCTGGTCTGCGGGCTATTTTGCGTCAAGACCCTGATATTATTATGATGGGTGAAATACGCGATCGCGAAACGGCAGATACAGCAGTCCGCGCTGCATTAACTGGTCACTTAGTCTTGACGACTCTACATACTAATGATGCCATAGGTGCAATTCCCCGATTAAAGGATATTGGTCCTGACCCTGCTTTGATGAGTGATGCGCTGTTGGGTATTGTGGCACAAAGATTAGTAAGGAAAATTTGCCCCCACTGTGGAGAACCTCATACTCCTAGCAAAGAAGAGTTACAAATATTGGGTTTAGATAAGCCACAAACATTATCTGCTGTCAGTTGGGCTGCTAGCAATAGTAGATCTGCTTATGCTTCCGCCTTAAATCATAGTAATGGTAATGGTCATAGCGTGCAAACTATGACTGCTGTTACTCCAAGTATCAAGCATGAAATTCAAGGGAAATGGCGTATGGGTCGTGGTTGTTCTAATTGTTTCAATTCTGGTTATTCTGGTAGAGAAGCAGTTGTAGAATTATTGGATGTAAATGATACTGTTCGCGAGTTGATTTATGAAGGTACAATGACTCAGTTGATCTCTTTGCGTTCGGCTCGCTCGTCGGACGCGAGATCACGCTTGAGCTGACACAAGACTGCCTTGCCGACGTCCTGCGTGCCTCG
>NZ_JAAHGT010001233.1 GCF_010672385.1 Okeania sp. SIO2F4 | reverse complement strand
TTAAGGTTACAGACTGCGGTCAGTGGTTCTCAATGAAGCAGGAAGCTCGTCTCCAAAGCCTAACCTGTGGTTAGGTAAGTTTGGATAAGTTCAGTAGAACGGAATAATTTACTCAACTAACAGTCTGACAAACCATCCCCCCTCGCTGCGGACAATTCAAATATCACTGTCCGCAGCGAGGCGATAATACAACCATTTAACCTTGTAGGAAAACCATTAATATCGCCGAAGCAATCTCAAATCCCACCCTCAATATACTTCTGCCACATTTGCTCGTAAGCGTTTTCCATTTCGCGGGTAAATTGTTTGGCATTCCACAACGGAGCAGTTTGCCTCGACTTTCTCAATTTCCAGGATATTTCCTGACGTAATTTTTCATCTTTCCCTAATTTAATTCCCCACTCCACATATTCTTCATCACTCCAAGCAATACCTTCGGTGATGCCAGCATTTATCATCATGGTGTAGCTATTGCGTGCTGCAAATTGTTGACCTACCCGCGTTACCATGGGGATGCACATCCAGAGAGTTTCTAATGTTGTTGTTGCACCGTTGTAGGGATAAGTATCTAAAACAATATCTGCAATACCTAAGTTAGCGCGGTGAATTTCTTCTCTAGCTACTTCTTCTATGGGAATGAGGCGATCGCTACTAATACCCTCTGACTCCGCTATATCTATCAGCAATTCTGATAAAACGTCTGACTCACCAAATTTTTTGAACAAGAAGTAACTATTGGGAACTTCTTTGAGGATTTTCATTTGCAGTCTGGCAGTA
Organism: Okeania sp. SIO2F4; assembly: GCF_010672385.1. Lineage (GTDB taxonomy): Bacteria > Cyanobacteriota > Cyanobacteriia > Cyanobacteriales > Microcoleaceae > Trichodesmium. The sequence continues at coordinate 1,431 of NZ_JAAHGT010001233.1, read as the reverse complement.
TCGGGGTTGCATTTATAACCTCTCTGAGCAGTAAAATAAACTACTGCGTCATTGGGAATGCCTAAGTCTTCTCGTTTTAGACTGGGTATGTTTACTTCAAAACCATCTACAGCTACATAAGTTTGAGGTAGTCGCCAAATTTTATGGGGATAATAATCTTGAGCATTTTCTGGCAAGACATAAGGATCGGCAATATAGTAATCAATTGTTGGTATTCCTGAAGCATCCCATCCTAACCATGTTGCTTGAATAGGTGCTGCTTTCATTGCCATAATTGAGCAACTATTAGTTAAGGTTGTACTATCTAAATCAATTAAAATATCTATTTCATCTTCATAAATATCTTCTGCTACTTCTGTACTGACAATTCCGTAAACATGAGCTTTAGTTGCTTGATTAATATACCACTGTTGTAGAGAATCGTTGCGGTTTTCTGCTCCTTGTAAATAGGCATAAATTTCATATTTTTCTCGATTATGATACTTAAATAGCCATCGGGCAATCCATCCTACAGAATGTCTTCTTAAACAATGGGATAAATAGCCGATTTTCAAAGTTTTTTTTGTTGAATTTATCTGTTTTTGTTGAGATAGTTTATGACGATATTTATTAATTTGTTGAGAATTTGCTTTTTCTAAATTCAGTTGACAAAGCTCTGCTACTTGACTGCGAATTTTAACGTTTTTTTCTGGGCAATCTCTGGTATAGGGGAAGAAAAAACTAGAACTATATAAACGTGTTGCTGCTCCGGCAAGTTTTTGGGGAGATTCTGTAACGAGAGATTTTAATAGCTTTTCTTGGTGTTCAACAGCTTCTTGAACTTTTTGGTCGCATCCTTTTAATGCTATGAGGGAGCGACAAATTTGATGATAATCTATAACTTTTTCAAAGATTTTTTTTGATAAGCTGTAAGTCTTTTCTGCGTATTCAAGACCTAGAGAATATTCTGTTAATTCTGTGCTGAATTGTGCCATAGTTCTCAATACTTCCTGATTTTCTGGCACAACATTTAATAATATTTCTGTATATTTTCTGGCGACTCCTAATTCTGCAAAGGAGTAGGCAATTTGATATATAGGTGGAATTAAACAACTAACAAGTGCTGGTTTATCTTCTATTTTTTGAACAGCAACTGATACAAATTCTATTGATGATAAATTTATCGGGTCGTATATTAAGAGTTTGTTCAGTAGATGTAGTAATAAATCTTGGTCAAGCTCCTCTATTTTGCTATTTTCTAGTTGTGTAATAATTTCATATTCTGTCAATTGGTCTGCTGTATAGTTTTCCAGACCAATAGATAAGTATGTTACCCAAAATAAAATAATTAACCACGAGTAATCCAGAAATAAAGGGATACCAAATAAACTGCCTATTTTCCAACCTGCCTGCATGATATTTTTTTTGTTTTTTTATCAAAGTGTTGCGAGA
>NZ_JAAHGT010001232.1 GCF_010672385.1 Okeania sp. SIO2F4 | reverse complement strand
TCACTCATAATCTTAACTAAATGTAACTTAACAATAGATATTAGGGCAAGTTTAATGCTTTTACCTATGGGATAGAGGAGTAAATGCCTTGGGTAGGTCTCCCGAGTTGAAGCAACTGGCGTGGTGTTATAGTGCCTCCTTTCCTGCGGAATGCTGCGCAAACGGAGGAGCTTTCTTTCGGAATGCTAGGCAAACGCTAACACTCAGTCGAGGTAAGACTGACAAAACAAAGACCTGTCTTGTGTGATTATGTTTTTATGAATTATTATCCAGTTGACTGGAATTTCTGAAGGTACTGTAACTCTATCTTGTACAATTATTAATTTTGTCAGGCGATTTGAGTCCCTTAGTGCCTTTCATGCCGTTTGTCTTAATTCGCTAAATTATAGATATATAAATATATATAAATAGAAATTTAGGACTTTTAATAACGGTAGTATTTTGATTTAAGAGTTTAGTGAGGTAATAGAGCCTAATGGTAATTAAACAGCCAGCAGCAGCAGCAATGCTGACCCAGAAACCAGCCAATGTTAGTAAAAAAGCAATTCTTAGTGTCGACCTAGGACGAACAGCTGCCAAAGCTTGTGTGAGTCGTACCCCAAATGGTGTAGTTTTTATTCCAGCCAATGTCAAACAATTAACTGTAGAACAAGTCAGAGCTGGTAATTTTGAGTCTAAACCTACAGACCCTTTATTAGATATGTGGTTGGAATATCAAGGTTCTGGATATGCTGTAGGTCAACTTGGTGCTGACTTTGGAGCTAATCTATTTGGTGATGAAAGATCTTTTGCTAAGTCTAAAGTTGAAGATGCTTTAATTAAAATCTTGGCCTGTGCTGGCTATTTTCAGCTCAAAGGAGAATTTTCGGTAGTCATAGGTTTACCTTTCTATTCCCAAGAACAATTTGAAAAGGAAAAGGCACAGATTATTAGCCAACTGCAATGTCCTCATAAAATGTCTTATCGAGGCGCTGAACCTGTCGAAATTAGAATTAACAAGGTTTGGGTCATGCCAGAAGGATATGGTAGCTTACTGTGGACTGAGGCTAATCATGGTAAAGAATTTCAGCCAGAATTGCCCAAATTATCCCTTGCTATTGTTGATATTGGCCATCAAACTACCGATTTCTTGATGGTAGATCGTTTCCGGTTTGCTAGGGCTGCTTCTAAGAGTGAAGCTTTTGCCATGAGCCAGTTTTATGAAGATGTGGCTGCTAAGATTGAGGGAGCAGATGCTCAGTCTTTGTATTTGTTGGAAGCTGTCCATAAACCTGAAGGTCAGCGTTCTTATCGTCCTAGAGGTGCAACAAAACCTATTAATCTGGACGGTATTGTTCCTGAATTGCGTAAGGTTTTTGCCGCTAAACTTTGTGACCGTTTAATTAAGTGGATACCAGAAAGGGTGAGTGATGTTGTTCTTACTGGTGGTGGGGCAGATTTTTTCCGGGAAGATTTGCAAAAGCTAATTGAAGAAGCAGGTCTGAAAGCTCATTTGGCTCAACCACCTAGAGAAGCAAATGCTCTGGGACAATACATCTATGGGGAAGCTCAATTAGCAATATCTAAGTAAGTTGTTGCTTAGTTGAGTATTAGATTCAAGATATTTGAGGCGCTATAGTAGAATATAAATTACCTCAATGTCAAAACCCAATCTCAAATTTGAGTAGAGCACCATAATTAGGGTTTGCTGAATAAGTCTTATGGGTGAAGGTAGGAGTCAGGAGGACTGAGTCAGGTAGGGGAGCCGTCGGATTGGCGACGTACAGGAGAAATAGGAATTACAGAGGATGTAGTCGGATATATTTGTCCCTCAATTTTTCTGCCCTTGTCTGCTCAAGATCCTCACTTGTGTGGCCTTAAGGGAGCAAAAAGCTGGCACTTTTTTCGCACAAAAATGGCTTTACCCCTGATATGTAAGTGCTTTTAGATTTAATTAGCAAGCCCTAATTATTATGTGGTTGTTTCTGTATCTGGAACTCAAAAATAATGGGGACAGAGTAGAAAAGAAATTTTCTTTGTCCCCTAAAAGTAGTAAAGTAAAGTTGAATATTGGATTACAAACTGAATTATTGTTTATAGCAGCTAAGATGTTTCTCAAACAAAACAATATTTACCGAAAAATTAAGGTATAAAGCCTCTCCATTCATGGAGAAAAGGCGGTCGTTTGCGGAGCATTCCGAAGGATGGGATGGCGAGGTTTCCCTCTGAATGCAGA
>NZ_JAAHGT010001231.1 GCF_010672385.1 Okeania sp. SIO2F4 | reverse complement strand
CTAATACTCATGGTAATGCTCTTCATTCTCATCCTCTACTCCTAAATTAATAGTTATGGGAATTGGTCTGACAGCTATTGGCATAATTATTAGGCGATAAATCCATATTTCCAGTTAAGTTTTGAGGTAACAACCATAGTAAATAATATCCAATTAAAAAAGATAGTGGGAAGTAGGGAATAGAAACCCTGACTATTTAGGGTTTGCTGAAAAAGTATTTTTAAGGAGCGGGGGAGTAGGGGAGTAGAGGAGCATTTTTTTGCCCAACTCTTGCCCAAAATGCTAACTTTTTGAGCGTTTTAGACTTTTTACCTGGTACTTTTTTCTACTCCAAAAAGGCGCTTACCTTTATCTGTCAATACTTTTAAATTTAATCAGCACCTATTTAACTAGCTATTAGCTTTCAGCATTTAGCTATCAGCTAAAAATCCAAGGGTTTAAGTCCCCCACTATATTTGAAAAATTAGTGGTGCGCTTTTTTGGGGGTTTGAATCCCCCATTATACACCGTGAAAAGCTGATTGCTGATTGCTGACTGCTGACTGCTCCTTCAATTTTCTAGTACATCGGTGCATCCATGGCAAAAAGCTTTTCTTATTACTTGCCACTTGCCAAATCAAGGTCTCCCCTATTTACTAAAAAAGTTAATCTAGCAGTATTTTGAAACTTGTATAGCATTTCTGAATAAGAGTAAAATACAGCTCTATTTTTCTTTTCTGCTGCCTGTTGCCTATTACCGAAAACCTAGTAGTCTGCCATAGAAATTATGATAGGTAATTAGATTTTAATATCTAAGTATTTTCAGAAAAGTAACTTGTCAAAATCATTGTGGCAGACTACTAGAATTTTGTACCTTACTCCTTATAGTAATTTTTCCATAAAAATCTAATGATCGCCATTAACTATATAAACATTCAGCTATTAGCTGTCAGCTATAAGCAATAATCCCATTTATCAAAAACTTTTCTACATTTTCTTGAGTGAGAGAGTAGGATAGTAGGATAGTGTGCAGGGTTTAAATAATCTTTTATCGCGCTACCAAAAGTAATAACTGATAGCTGATACGCGATGTGCTGAATGCTTACTTAACTGTTTTTCCTTTTTGTGCAAGAATAGGGTGATTTTTTTGAGTTTTTTTGAGTTTTTTATCTTGGTTATTACTGACATCTAAATTTCCTGGTGAATTAGATTTATTTTTCTCAGTCACAACTTCTTTTCCTTGTAATTCTGACAATAAAATACTACGTTTTAGCTTAGATTCTGAGTCATCTGGTTTAATAGCAAGAGCGCGGTTATAACAAGCCAAAGCTTGTTTATAGCGTTTAATTTTTTCTAAGACTATACCTTTTCTTCCCCAAGCTTCATAACTATTATTATTAATAGCAATTGTTTGGTCGTAAGCCGTCAAAGCTTCTTCATAACTTTCCAATTTTTCTAATACCCGACCTTGACATAACCAACCTTCATAACGTTCCTTTTGAATAGCAATAGCATGATTACAAGAACTTAAAGCTTCCTCATATTTTTCTAACTTCAATAATGCTTCTGCTTTACCCAGAAAAGCTTGATAACATTGGGGGTAAATTTTAATTGCTTGATTATAAGAATCAACTGCTTCTTCATGCTTTTCTAAAGCACCCAAAGCTACTCCTCGATTATGCCAAACTTCATAATCATCTGGCATTAATTTAATTGCTTGGTCATAGCAATTAACTGCTTCTTTATATTTTTCGATTTGCCACAAAACAGCACCTTTGTTGTACCAAAGTTCATATTTATCCGGTTGAATTTTCAGTGCTTGGTCATAAGAATCAATTGCCTCAGTAAAAGATTGTAACCTACCCAGTAAATTGCCTCGGTTGTACCAAATTTCAAATTTATTTGGTTGAATTTTCAGAGCTTTGTCAAAAGTAGCGATCGCTTCTTCATAGCGTTCTAACTTTCCTAACAAAGCACCTAGATTATGTAAAATATCAACATTTTTCGGCTCAATTGAAAGAGCTTGTTGATATGAAATAAGTGCCTCATTATATTGTTGTAATTTCCTGAGTAAGATACCTCGGTTTAGCCAAATTTCTACACTATCTGACTCTTAAATAATCGTCGTTATCAATTTCCCTACATATTCCCTACCCCGGACACTGAGAAAGAGAATCGGGTGATTTGTTTAAGTGGAGTCGGTAGTAGTAAGCCTTTTCATAGTCTGATGACTTCACA
>NZ_JAAHGT010001230.1 GCF_010672385.1 Okeania sp. SIO2F4 | reverse complement strand
TTCGTCAGTCTAGTCAATTTTTTTCTTAGCTTCATCTTTAGCATTCTCTACAGTATGTTCTGCTTTAGCTTCACCTTGCTTAACTTGTCCTTCAGCCTGATCTTCTGGATTACCTGTAATTTCTCCGAGCATTTCTTGAGCTTTTCCTTCAACATTTTTCATAGTTGCTTGTACTCTATCTTCGGTACTCATATGTATTAACCTCAAAACTTTTTTTATCTACATTTATATATTAATAATAATTTTTTAAGCTTTCTTCTATCGAAAGGAGTATCTTGATGTATTTTATGATTATGCAATTTGATAGATATAGGAGTCCTATTGTATTTGTGTATAACAACCTTATCGCTTTTAGGGAACAGAGAACAGGCGGGAGTGTCAGTTTTTTTAATCGACAGATAGAGGTTTTAGGCTTTTTTTCGCCCCAGGGGGTCTGGCAAATTCAGCTTGAGCAAGCAGAAAGTTAGGGTTGAAAGGAGAATAATTGCAGAAAAATTGAGGGATAAAATATTCGACTAACTCCTCTAAATTCCCCATTTCTCCTGTCTCCTCCCCTCACCCATAAGACTTTCCATACGCAAACCCTAATTATTCGGTAATTCGGTAAGATCGGTATAATTTTTGATTTTGCCTCTATCAACAAAAAAGCCTAGCTAATAATGCTAGGCTAAAAATTTTTATGTCACTTCTGAATACTTGATGATATGTGCAGCTAAACTAATTATAGTTGATAACTAAATTATACCTGTTCCTTTACCACGATTATCTTCAGACATACTTAAATTTCCATCTTCATTAGTCTGATTTATTTCTTTCATAGTTTTAGCACGTTCTAGTCTTTGTTCTTCTTCTTGCTGTCTTAAATCTCCTGGTTCATTGACATACATTTCAGGTTCAATCGCAAAATTATTTAACCTACCTTCTGTATCAACAGTATAACCTGATGTAGTATTATTTTCTTCTGCTTCTGCTTCAGGAGTTTTCATAAAGTTTTCTCCCTCTCTTTCCATCCTATCTGCTACATCTGTAGGAATGATATTAGCATCGTAGCTAGGACTTATATTTGTTTGATTTGTCATTACTTGACCTCCAAATAAATTTTTATTGAACTTAAAAAAAATGTTTTATCGATCGCTCGACTAAACCAGATATTATTCAGTATTTTATTTTTTATGAATCAACTTTAGGAACAACATCAGGACGTTCTTTGTTTTCCCAACCAGCGGGACGCTTAGAGTTGTACCAGGCAATAGAACCTATTGTTACTGCAGCAATGAACCCTATTACTAATACTGCCGTTGCAGCAAAAGGAAAATGAGGTACTTTTGTAGTAGCTTCTATAGCAACTTCTAATAAATACATAATATTAGAATGCTCCTTAATCCGAAATTTGAACTTACTACAGTCATAGTAAATTAAAAAAATATAAATTCACATCTATCAAAAGGTTGAAGTGGCAGTAAAGCTTGGATGATTTTAGGTAGACAAATCAATAATTAATCACATTTGCAGTAAAAATTGAGTTGCTATAATTCAGATATCACATAGGATATACAAGAATTGAAGACGACATAAAAATCAAGAGTTAGGGTTGATTTTTTATAGGTTCGGTTTACCCTATTTGCTGTCTCTTTTTCACGATATTTTGGATATAATGCATAATTAATATCCAAGAAAAACAGCTTTTTTAATTTGCTGGAATTAAAATTAGTCTAGAGATAGGTATAGGATCTATATCTTGAGATAGATGATTTATTTCAGTTTAATAAGTAAGATATGTTATATAATAAATATATTTTTTAGTTTAATTATTAAAATTAAATAAAGCCCCCTATTAAACCTTCATATAACTATTTGACTGAGTATCAAGTTCATCATTTTTCTGAAAATGGTACTTGGCATGGGTATGAATGGAATGGAAACTACGATATTAAATCGGAAGATGACAATATTCAGAGCGATTTGCCAGAATATGAAGTCTAAGTTTTTGTTTGGCAATAGTAACTAATATCAAATAGGTTAATGTTTCCTACCGACATATTAATAGGAAGATGGGGGATAGGGAGATGGGGAAATTCATAACTAGCATCATTTGTCGTATTTCATATAAAGCGTTGACAAACTTGCCTCACAAGTTGATAATATAGCAATTCTCATCTCTGAGTCAGATACAAAGTTCTGGAGTTTTAGGGAATTGGAACCAGAGACCACAGGACAA
>NZ_JAAHGT010000123.1 GCF_010672385.1 Okeania sp. SIO2F4 | reverse complement strand
TCTACTATAGAAAATTCGCTTCCTACTGAAATTTCACGCCCATAAAAAAGATGGCGAATATCTAGTTGTTTATTACGCTCCCTCCATAAATATTCTCCTCGGTAAAACATGATTTTCTGGAGTTGTGCGGGTTGGTAGGCGGAATATAAAAGTTTAATTGCTTCTAAAATAGAAGTTTTCCCACTATTATTCATTCCGACTAACAAATTAACTCTGCTAAGTTGTTGAAGTTCAAAAGATTGGAAGCAACGAAAATTATTTATAGTTAAAGATTTCAACATATTTATTTCCTGTTCATATCTATTTGAAAATATAAAAATTAATTTTAATATAGAATCTGTTTTAAGAGTCGTCCACAGCGACAAAGCAAAAGCAATTTTTTCCCAAGAGCAATAACACAAATATTTTCATTTTCTGAAGCTCTCGGAAATAGAGATTTTTCCCTCATCAAATTTTTCCCTTCCTGCTCAATCAAAAAATCACGAACATTTTCATTCTATGAAGCTCCCGAAAATTTCCGGGGGTCAAAGGATTTTTAGCTGCATCCTCACAATTTTTGTGATATTATAAATATTAAATGGGGTCACTTGCCCCTACGCATGACTTTTTATTCAACCAAATTGACCGCTCAACAAAACCTTTTCAATATTCAGGAATTTTCCCAAAAGCAATAACAGAAATATTTTCATTTTCTTAAGCTCTAGGAAAAAGAGATTTTCCCCTCATCAAATCTTTTCCTTCCTGCTCAATCAAAAAATCACGAACATTTTCATTCTATGAAGCTCCCGAAAATTTCCGGGGGTCAAAGGATTTTTAGCTGCATCCTCACAATTTTTGTGATATTATAAATATTAAATGGGTTCACTCGCCCCTGTATATGACTTTTTATTCAACTAAATTGACCGCTCAACAAAACCTTTTCAATATTCAGGAATTTTCCCAAAAGCAATAGCAGAAATATTTTCATTTTCTTAAGCTCTAGGAAAAAGAGATTTTCCCCTCATCAAATCTTTTCCTTCCTGCTAAATCAAAAAATCACAAACATTTTCATTTCCTGAAGCTCCCGAAAATTTCCGGGGGTCAAAGAATTTTCAGCCACATCCTCACAATTTTTGTGATATTATAAATATTAAATGGGGTCGTTTGCCCCTAAACATGACTTTTTATTCAATAAAATTGATCGCTCAACAAAACCTTTTCAATATTCAGGAATTTTCCCAAAAGCAATAGCAGAAATATTTTCATTTTCTGAGAGCTACCCCAAAATAGGGATTTTTCCCTCATCTTCCTAGTGCAGGATGGCAGAAATAACTGACCAGTTACAAAATCCTAAAACCCTTACTAACTAATACTTTTGAATTTTGAATTTTGAATTTTTACTTCCGGGTAGCGGCACTAGGTCATGCTCCGAATTGCGCGAATCGCCACTACAGTGGTCTACCGATAGAAACCACTGTAACTTTTGACTTGCGCGTAGCGCTATACCCTCCGCAAATCTAAAGTCAACGGATACTCTACACTCAACCGCAGCGACGACAACTCAACCTTCCCAGAAGAATGCCCCATCTTGAGAAACCGCTCCACCATCCGCGACTCTGCCTCCCGATGATTTACTGGAAACTGCTGATAAACCTTCCCATTAGGAGGACTGACATAATAACTACACCCACCAATACTTCGCCCTACCGCACTATCCACAATTTCAAACACCAACGGACTATGAGATTCGATCGCCGGATGTAATAAATTCCCATACTTCCGCGCTCGATACCGCACTCCCCCCACATATTCTCCTACTACACCTGTAGACCGCAAAGGCACCTGACGACCATTACACAAAACCACATACCTCGAACCCACACTATCCTGATTTGGCGAATCTCCCATCGCACCCCGCAACATTACCTGTAACCTTTCCATCGAATCATCTACATAACGCGCTGTTCCCCCACCAGTCGTTTCCTCTCCCAAAACATGCCAAGGTTCAATTGCATAACGTAACTCCAATTGCAATCCATCCCGCATTATTTCCCCAACTGTGGGAAAACGAAATTCAAAAAACGGCGCAAACCAGTCAAATTCAAATCCAAAATCTGCCGACTGCAAATCTCCAATTACCTTTTGCAAATCCTCACCTATATAATGAGGCAGAAAAAAGCGATCGTGGAGCATCGTACCCCAGCGAATCAAATCTCGCTGATAAGGTTTTTCCCAAAACCACGCCACCAAACTCCGAATTAACAACATCTGTAATAAACTCATTCTAGGGTGGGGAGGCATTGCAAACCCACGAAACTCTAATAAGCCAAACCGACGACGCAGATTTTCTACCGGAAATAATTTATCAATACAAAATTCGGTGCGGTGAGTATTTCCCGTAACATCTACTAATAAATTTCTCAACAAACGGTCTATCAATTCTGGCGGAACTTCTTTTTCGGGTTGTAACTCCTGAAAGGCAATTTCTAACTCATACAAACTTTCATGTCGTGCCTCATCTATTCGGGGAGCTTGACTCGTCGGACCGACAAATAAACCAGAAAATAAATAAGACAAACTAGGATGATTTTGCCAATATGTGATTAGGCTACGCAATAAATCTGGTCGTCGTAATAAAGGACTTTCTTCAACACTCTTACCGCCAATAGTAATATGTGCTCCTCCACCGGTACTTACCCGACGACCATCTAACTGATATTTCTCAGTTCCCAATCGACACAAACGCGCCTCTTCATATAAAATTGTAGTAATATCGACCAACTCATGCCAATTTTCTGCCGGATGAATATTTACTTCTATCACCCCTGGGTCTGGGGTAACTTGAAATCCATCTATTCCGGAATTTCCAGGAGGTGTGTAACCTTCAACTATTACAGGAATTTTTAGTTGCTTTGCCGTATTTTCAATCGCTGCAATTAAATCTAAATAACTTCTAGCAGAAGTCATGGGTGGAATAAATAGATGTACTTTTCCTAGTCGTGCTTCTGTGGTTAATGCCACCCTAATAGAATTTTCAGGAGCTTCTAAAAATGTTGCACTTGGAGTTGTGGGGGGGTGGTTAATATCGACGGTTGCTTCAGGTTCCAAATTTTCTGCCCAAGAAATGGAACTAAGTGGCAAACGAAACCCCAAGGGTGAGTCCCCAGGGAGCAAGTGGAATTTACTTTCGGGTAATTGCCAATGACAACTACTCCAGTGCAAATTTTCATTTTTCAAGACTGACAAAATCGGCAAAACATAACCCGCAGGTATTTCAGTTTCCTCTTCATAAGCAGGAATAATGCAACTTGAATTAATGCCCAACTGTTGCGCAATAGTTTCTATAAAAATTTCCGCTTCCTTGCGAGTATGACCATAATCTTTATTGTCTTGTGCCATGAGAGAGCGATCGCCCCAAATAGGAACCCCATCTTTGCGCCAATAGCATCCTAACGCCCACCTTGGTAAAGCTTCACCGGGATACCATTTGCCTAAACCATAATGTAATAATCCCCCATTTTTGGCAAATCTTTTTTCCAGACGGTCTAATAATTCTCCCGCAAGTCGGCGTTTTTCATCTCCCAAAGCTTCAACTCGCCATTGGGAAGATTCAAAATCATCAATAGAAATAAAGGTTGGCTCCCCTCCGGTGGTTAACCCTAAACTAAGACGTCTTAGTTTTGCCTCAACTTCCCGACCGAGGTTGTTAATTTTTTGCCATTCCTCTTCACTGTAAGGTTTAGTTGGTCTTGGTTTTTCTTCGTACCGAGAAACCTTGACCGAAAATTCTAAGTTAGACTGGCAGGGTTCTGTCGTGCCTCGTACTGGATTTGCTGCTGTAGGTTCTGGAGTACAGACCAGGGGGATGTGACCTTCTGCTGCCAAGAAACCAGAGGTGGGGTCTAGACCTATCCAACCCGCTCCGGGCAAATAAACTTCGGCCCAAGCGTGTAAGTCTCCATTGTCAAATTCTGGAGTAGGGGAATTGTCAAGGGGTGGGATATCTTCTTTCAGTTGAATTAAATATCCAGAAACGAACCGAGCTGCTAAACCATAATGACGCAAAATTTGTACGAATAACCAAGCTGTATCTCGACAGGAACCAATTTTTTTGTGGAGAGTTTCTTCGCAAATTTGAATACCTGGTTCTAGTCTAATTTCATAATTAATTTCTTGGGAAAGTTTTTGATTAATAGAATTGATAAAATTAGTAGTATAGGTGTCTGTTTGTCTGTTTTTAGTTATCCATTCTTGTAGTAAATCCCCTGATTCGGTGATTTCTAAAAAAGGAGTTAGTTGTTTGTTTAGCGAATTTTCATAAACAAAAGGATATTTCTCAGCATCAGCTTCCAGGAGAAAATCAAAAGGATTTATAGGTTTAAGTTCAGCGATTATGTCAACTTCAATTTTAAGTTTATCTGTTTTCTGAAGAAAGTTAATTTTGCTAATAAAATTACCATAAACGTCTTGTTGCCAAGTAATTTGATGTTCTTGAGGTTCAATTTTTAATGAATAACTTTGAATCGGAGTACGACAATGAAGAGAAGGACGCAATCCTAACTGATGCGGTCCGAGAATAATAGAGCGGTCAAAGTTATAAATAAGTTGATGATTGAGACTAACTTTTATTGACATTATTAATTCTAAATAGGGAGTAGGGAGTAGGGAGTAGGGAGTAGGGAGTAGGGAGTAGGAGGAAATACAGCATATTTCGGAGCAATGATGTACTAGCCGTGAATAGTAAAATTCTTGGCGGGCATCTTGCCCGCGATAGGTATAGGTATACCTCATAACAACGGGAAGTGCTGTATAACGATGTATAGAGAAACACAAAAACTAAAAATTAGATAATTATAGTTAATAATTTTACTGATTTTTAGATATTTAATGATTATTGATTTATGAGTAAGCTAACAGATAATAGATAGCTTAATTTGATGAATAAAGGGTGAATTTTATTTCATTTTCATTAAATTTAATTCTAGGGATTTCACCAAGAGGTCTAATCAGATTAGCCTAAATTAAAGTAAACAAAAACTATATCAAGTATCGACCTATAAGTAATATTTTTTTATTAATTTTTATATTTTGCTCGAAGGGTATTCTACTACAAATAGGAAAATATAGTTGACCGGAATTTATGATAATTTTTAATTGTCAGATAGAGATTTTCCCAAAAATATTGATGAATGAAATAACTTAAAATTGACGACTTTGATTTAGGCTAAGTAATGAAGAGATTGGTTATTTATTGATGGGATTTTTATAGATGAATGACCACTACTCTAATTACTGTCATGGAGAAAAATTATGATCGATCCTGCTGTTGCTGAGAATATTATCCAATTGGCTGCCTTGGCCTCTGTTGTAGATGGTCAAGCTAGCGATCAAGAAAAAAACTTAATTGTTGAGATGGCTTCTTACGAGCTGAGAATTTCCCCAGATCAGGCAAGAGAAATGCTCGATCGCTCGATCGAGCAATTGCAAGGAATTGCAAGCTTTCCTGGAGCAATCCTTGGTTTTGCTAGGATGGCATTGCAGCCTTTAAGATACCATGATAAGCACTTAGCCTTTTACATTTGCCTGGATGTAATGTATCGAGACGGACAAATAGCACTTGGAGAAGATAGTTTGATCGGAGAATTAGAAAAATTAGCATTTGGTGGTTGGTAGATTCAATCAGTTACAATTTTTCAACTAATCATTAATTAATATCATCTCCCCCCACCAAATTAAATATTCTGGTGGGGATTTTTTTTTGGATAAAACCTCACATTAGGATTTTTCTTAATTGCTGATAGATAGAATAGTTGATTATAAATAGTCTTATTTATAAGGATGTATAGAGAAATACTAAAAACATTAATTAGCTAGTTGTAGTTAATAACTCTAGTGATTTTTATCTGTTTAATAATTCTTCTTTTACCGAAATATTGTGGTTTAAAGCCTCCCCTTGGATAGGGGATAATAAATAAAAATTTTCCTGTTCGTCAATCCTCTTATTTTCAAGGAGAGGTAATTCGCGCATTCTAAATTCGCGCATTCTAAATTCTTGAAGAGTAACCTAAAAAATAATAGATGGCTTAATTTGATGACTAAATGGTGAATTTTATATTCATTTTCATTTAATTTAATTCAATAGACTTCGGCAAGAGTGGTAATAGATATTTTTGTAGGTTGGGTTGAGTTAACGAAACCCAACAGATATAGCACTAAGATTTTTGTCTGAGAAAATATTATCCAGCTATGTTTTTGATAATTCATACTTGAAGAAAAAATAATTTTCTCGCCTGCTTTCTTCGTAAAGTTTATCTGTGGTTGTCTCTGACTTACCAACGGAAAATATTCCTGATTTCTGATAACTAAATTAGTCTCATCTCCTAGAAATTAAATATTCTAATAGGGAAGATTTTTGTAGGTTGAGTATCCTCAACGAAACTAAACAAATATAGCACTAAAATTTTGACTGAGAAAATATTATCCAGGGATGTTTTTGATAATTCATACTTGAAGAAAAAATAATTTTCTCGCCTGCTTTCTTCGTAAAGTTTATCTGTGGTTGTCTCTGACTTACCAACGGAAAATATTCCTGATTTCTGATAACTAAATTAGTCTCATCTCCTAGAAATTAAATATTCTAATAGGGAAGATTTTTGTAGGTTGGGTATCCTCAACTAAACTCAACGAATATAGCACTAAAATTTTGATTGAGAAAATATTATCCAGGGATGTTTTTGATAATTCAGGTTTGAAGACCAAACAATTTCCTAACCTGCTTTTTTAGTACAGTTTATGTTGGGTTGCGCTGGCGCTTAACCCAACCTACAGTCTTACTAAAATTTACTTTTTCCTTCCTTCTTACTTCTTACTTCTTACATTCAATCAATCAAAATATCTTCCTGAGATTCCTGACAATCATATAACCAATTTAAATCCGGCATTTCATCAAGAGCTTCCTTAAGAGCAACCTCCCAGAACTTCCGAACCTTAGCCAAATAGGGGTCGCCCAAACGCATTTGTAACCGATGCCGAATTTTAAAACTATCCTTTTCATACATCACCAAATTAATCGGCGGTCCTACAGAAAGATTAGATTTCATAGTAGAATCTATTGAAACCAAAGCACATTTAGCAGCAGCCTCCAAAGAAGTATAAAAACTCAAAGCACGGTCTAAAATTGGTTTCCCATATTTAGTTTCACCTATTTGTAAAAAAGGCGTTTCTTTGGTAGCAGAAATACAATTTCCTTGAGCATAAATCAAAAATAATTCCGGGTCTTGCCCTTTAATTTGCCCTCCCAATAAAATACTGCATCCGGTATCAATTCTGTCTTTTTGTAGCCAAGAGCGGTCTTGCTCTAAAATTTGTCGAATTTTCCCTCCAATATAGCGAGCAATTTCATAGAGAGTAGACAAAGTATGAAGATTAGTACCTTCAGAAATTTTTAAATCTTTTTTGAGTTCATTAACGACTCCCTGAGTGATTGATAAGTTCCCGGAAGTGCTAATCAGGATGACCCGCTCTCCAGTTAAAGAAAAATCAAACAGCTTCAGATAAGTCGAAATATAATCCACTCCCGCATTAGTACGAGAGTCAGAGGCCATTACAATACCAGATTCAGTAATAATACCGAGACAATAAGTCATATCTGAATTAAGTCAAAAGTCAAGCGAGTGGGTAATTCTAAGGTCTCCATTTCCTGCGGAAACGCTCCGCGAAAAGAATGTAAGACAGACTCAAAGCAGTTAAAAGTCAAAAGTCAGAAAATAATTCCTGGACTTCTAACTCGATCAAATATTTTGGCAAAATTTTTGTGATTTTGTTGTGCAGGATGCAATTTTCTTAAGGATTTATGAGTAGTCTCATATAGGCAATTAAACTTATTCATCCGAAAAATCAATTGCTTTAGGTATAGCCATTTGCTCTCATAAATGTTAATATTCTTAACATACTATTGAGTTATGTAAAGGGCACAAAAATTATCTGAAGCGCTCAAAAGACCAAAAAGGTCTACTTTAGCCAAATCCTACTTGGATTCTGTACTAAATCTAAATTCCAAACCAAAATAGTAAAACTTCTTTTATTGCCAAAAAATGTTCGAATCTAGTAGCCCAATCAAATTAGAACTCTTTGGTCATATCTAAAAAAATCTAAAACCTATAATTTAGACTCTCTCTAGCCCAGATTAATCATAAATGGTTAGAGAAAAAACTTTTTTAAGAAAAATTAAAGAAAAGCGTAATGCCCGCCCGCTTTTCTTGCTACCTCAAAGTAGAGTTATCTAGCGGGAGAAAGATTATGAAGATTGGTAAAACCTCAGACATTGATTCTGTACGCACTTATCTAAGAGAAATTGGTCGTGTTCCCCTATTAACCCACGAAGAAGAAATTCTTTACGGAAAACAAGTCCAACGCTTAACAGCTTTGCAAGAATTCAATCAGACTTTGGCTGAAGCATTAGGTCGTAAACCAACATTAGCAGAATGGGCAGATGCTAAAAATATCTCAAAGAGTGAATTGCAGCGAATTATCAGGGAAGGTGAAAGAGCAAAGCGGAAAATGGTAGAGGCCAATTTACGCTTGGTGGTATCTGTTGCTAAAAAGTATATCAAACGAAATGTAGATTTGCTCGATCTAATTCAAGAAGGTACTATTGGTATGCAACGAGGAGTAGAAAAATTTGACCCTACCAAGGGTTATAGATTTTCTACTTATGCTTATTGGTGGATTCGTCAGGCCATAACTAGAGCGATCGCAGAAAAAGGCCGCACAATTCGTTTACCTATTCATATTACAGAAAAGCTGAACAAGATCAAAAAAGTCCAGCGCCAACTGACTCAACAGCTAGGTCGTTCAGCAACGACTGGTGAAATAGCAGCAGAACTAGGTTTAACTCCAAAACAAATTCGGGAATGTTTAGAACGCGCTCGCTTACCTTTATCACTTGATTTGCGAGTGGGAGATAACCAAGATACAGAGTTAGGAGATTTGTTAGAAGACACAGGAGCTTCTCCGGAAGATTATGCTCTCCAGTCTTCCATGCGGACTGATTTAGAATTAATCATGGCTGACCTTACTCCTCAACAAAAGCAAGTTTTGGCCTTAAGATTTGGCTTAGAAGATGGGCAAAGCATGACTCTATCCAAAATCGGCGATCGCCTAAATATTAGTCGTGAAAGAGTACGGCAAATAGAGCGAGAAGCTTTGAGTAAACTTCGTAAAAGAAAACAAGATATGAATGATTATTTAGCTAGTTAAAGATTAATCAACTAGTTTGAGAAACTCATACAAATTTGCACATTAGCCTAATCTAATGTTATATTTCTGCTTCGATGTATTAGTTTCCCCGAAGCAGAAAATTTATTTTTTTGATACTCTTAAAGACAAAGACGAGAATTGCTCTAGGGTCATTACTTGTAAGCCTGGAAATCTCTAGTGAGAGAATGGAGATGGGAAACTGGGGATAGATGACAGCTAATAACTGATAATTGAAATCATACCTTATTGGTTATACCAATTATCATAAAATTTCTTATAATTTGACTTTATATTTCTAAATAGGGCTTACTGATTAATTCTCAAAGTATTGACAGGTAAAGACTTAATCCTTTTTGGATTCCCAAAAAGTGCTGAATTTTCAGTAGAAAATGCTCAAAAAGTCAGCATTTTAGGTAAACTAAAGACAGAAAAATTGGGGGACAATTCTTACTACCACCTACTCTAAATTCCCTACTTCTCCTGACTCCTGACTATTGACTCCTACCCCTACCATTCATACTTTCCATAAGCAAACCCTAAATACTATTTATTGAGGTAATTTGATTGTTTACTAAACTATGTTGTTTGTCTAGTTATTTTGACCACCTTCCAACTATAGTATAATAAACTTTGTACATAAATATAGTCATATATAGTCATAATATAGTCAAATATCTTCGTTGATTTGTACAAAAGATATACTAAATATTTGACAAAATATAATAACTTTATTCAATAGGTTTAATGGTACAATGAAATTGGCTCAGAATTCCCGACTCAATAATCATAAAAATTCCGAAATTTTCATAGCCCCTAGTAAGGCTCACCCAAGGCGCATCCCTTGATTTATGAGATTAGTTGAGAGACATATTATTCAACCAACACATCGGTTTTATGCTGAAATTGACCGACTATTGAGGAAGTCAAATAAATATTAACAATTGCAATAGATATGGTTGGTGAAGTCCATAAACCATGCTTGTCAAAAAAAGTTTCTGAAATGGAGGTAGAAAGTGACCAATAGAAATAATCACAGGCCAGAGTTGTTTGAAGAAAGTTCAGAAGGAGCCAATTTACTTTGGCAATATGTCCAATCTATGAGTCCAGATACGGTTTCCCACTTATCAAAACCAAATTCCCAAGAAGTTTTTCAGGTGATGGAGCGAAATATCGTTGGACTTTTAGGCAATCTACCCTCAGAACAATTTAATCTAAGTGTAACAACCAGCAGAGAAAATTTAGGTAAATTATTAGCTTCAGCAATGCTCAGTGGATATTTTCTTAGAAATGCTGAACAGAGAATGACGTTTGAAAATTCTTTGAAAATAGATAAAACATTTAGTAACGAGAGTTAATTTAGTCAAACTGTGATTATTCCCTTGGTTAATAAACCGGGGGATTTTTATTTCAAGAAGAAGAAAAAAGGTTTTAGTTATCTAGGAGAGAAGGAAGAAAAATATTGACCTCTGCGCGGCTTAAAAGCGCGGGTATTCTAAGCTGTTGCTACACAGGAGGCTAAAGCCGTCCTGCGCACGATTTTTAGCTTTGGTTTCCCAGAGCCTAAACCTGGTAGCAAGGGTCAAAACTTGCCTACAGACCTTGACTAGGTTTATACCTAATTGTGTCTCTACTTTACGAAGTATATTCGCTGCACCATTTAAATCAGCATTAACTAACAAACCTTTACCTGTTTGGTACATCCCACGTTTAACTCTTTTCCCTGATGCTTTCCACCCTTCAAGTTTTCCGCCGAAAGTAGGCAGAAAATCCCCATATAAAAAACTAGCCTTACTGGTATATGACTCTTCTGTTTCAACAAATTTAATCTTGTGTTCTAAGCACAATTGTTTGACTCGTTCTTTAAGTTTAGCTGTGGGTATTTGTACAAATGATTGGGTCACTTGGCCTGAATTTGCCTCTTACCGTTGTCCTTGATTTCATCCAAAAACTACCGTACCAATTTGATGTTTAATACAGTGGTTAACAACCAACCTTGCAGCTTTATTAACTGCATCTCTCATTTGAAGGTTACGTTTTTCTGTGATGTGGGCTAATTGCTCATCCCAATAACTTTGTGGCTTACCTTCTTTCAAAGTAGAAACTCGTTTGTTATACTACTGATTCAGGCTTTTCACCTTGCATCCATCAATAATCAAGCTAGTACCAACCTTAGAAACGCAACTTAACCAATTATTAATACCAGGGTCGATTCCCAAAACATTTTTAGGATTTAATTCATGTTGAGGTGCAACCTCTTTGTTGTAGACAAACTCAACATAGAAACATTGATTACGCGGTAGTATCCGCAATTCTTTGAGAACTACAAACTTTAGATTAGATGGCATTGGTATTAAAAAGCTGTCTAATTTAAACCATAGAACTGCTATGTTTGTGGCAAACATTTATCAAAGTGGTATTATTCTATCTAATTATTGATAAGTATTCAAACGGATATGATATTACCTCATAAGTTAATTGGTGTTGGTGTTATCTGGAATGAAGCAGGAAAAATTTTAATTGATAAGCGAAAACCTGGAGGTGCTTTTGGTGGTTTCTGGGAATTTCCTGGTGGTAAAAAAGAAGTCGGTGAAACAATAGAAGATTGTATTAAAAGGGAAGTTTTAGAGGAGTTAGGAATTGAGGTTGCAGTAGAAGAACATTTAATTACAATAGAGCATAATTATTCGGAGGTTAGAGTCACGCTTCATGTATATGATTGTCGCTACTTGCGGGGAATACCACAAACTATAGAATGTGATGAGTTTAGGTGGGTTACATTAGATGAGATAGATCGATTTACTTTTCCGGAAGCAAATCAGCAAATTATTACTGCTTTGAAGAAAACTTAAGGGATAAGGAAGAAAAATAGTAAATTTTATGGTTTTGCACAGTCAGGAATGATGTAATTCAAAAGTAGATATTTTTGGATGATTCTTTCCTTAATATATGTACAATTGAAAATTTATTATCGTTTCTTAATGTGCAACCCCAATTTTAGATTTATTTTCCTTTCTACAACCTCAGCGTTTCGCTGCGCGACATGAAACGCGAAGCGGAACGGAGTTCTATCGCGCCCAAAACAATACTATTTTTAGTTGAATAAAAAATCATGTGTATAGGCGAGTTAACCCTTATAGTTAAATAGTATCATCATTTTTTGGTAAATGCAATAGCAAAACCATCAAATATTTTTAGGAGCTTCACAAAATGCAAAAGTTAGTGCTAGCTAACATGGCGATCTAACCGAATGAATCAAATGATTCTAATCTTAAAAGTAAGGGAGTAGGGAAGCAGGGAAATAGGGAAGTATTTTTCAATATTTTTGCTGTAAGTACCTGGACAGAATTAATTGTGCATTTTTGATAGCTCTATGACAGAGCTATCAAATGATTTGTCAAAAAAGACTGTAGGGGTTTGGTCTTTTCATCCCATTTTTACTGGGGTTTGGAGAAACCACTGCGATAAAATATTACAACCTATTTAGCTTCCGGCAAAATTCATCCCACGTCTCAAAGCGGAGCGTGAGCGTGGGATGAATTTTGCATAGGGTCTTTGTTACCCATCAAAGTCATTCTTTATAACAATCTTGCCGTTATCTGTTACAATCAATGCATTTTAAAAATTAACACCGATGAAGTACACGTATCAATATCGACTATATCCAGAGACTCAACAAGCACTCACACTAAATGGTTGGCTGCGAGTCTGTCGGTATTGGTACAACCGGATGCTTGGTGAGCGTTTTGAGTGGTGGGAACAAAATAGATGCCCTGTTAATGTTTGTCCGTTAATTTGTCAACTACCTGTTCTCAAGGAGCAGCCAAATTTCTACAACCAAAAGAAACAACTACCTCTACTTAAGAAAGACTTGGTTAAGATTGCTTGGTCTGGAGAATTGCTGGACTTCAGTCAGGTTTATTCAGCCGTTTTGCAAGATGTCTGTATAAGAGTCAAAAATGCTTTTAATCGATTTCTTGCAGGGGATCAAAATGGCAAGCGAAGTGGCAAACCCCGTTTTAAGAATGCCGCCAGGTATCGCACATTAAACTTTCCGAATGCTGATAATTCCTGGCTAAAGTTCTGTACTGTTAATGGTCGCTGGCTGTTCGTTCAACTTCCTAAAATTGGATGGGTCAAGCTGAGAACGCATCGACCTTTACCTGATGGAGCTAACCTTAAACAATTATCAATGACCAAGAAAGCAGATGGGTGGTACTGTAATTTAAGCCTCGAAGATAAGTCTATACCTGATTTCAACCCAGACGATATTACACCAACTTGGGATAATTCCATAGGACTAGATGCAGTTCTAGATAGAGATTTCTATCTAGCTACTTCAGACGGCAAAAAACTTCCGTCATTGAAACCCTTGCGGAAGAATCAGGACAAACTAACCACAGTTTCTCAACGCAAGAACAAGCGAAAAAAAGGAAGCAAAGCTAGACGTAGGCTAGCAAAAAGAGAAGCCCGTATTCATCAAAAGATAGCTAGGAGTCGTAAAGAGTTCCAGTACAAAACCGCTCATCAACTGGTAGATACAGGCAAGAAAGTTTTCTTCCATGAGAAGTTAAATCTCAAAGGTTTAACTCGCCGTAACGCTCCTAAACTTGATGAGGATGGGACATTTTTACCGAATGGTCAGTCATCAAAATCAGGGCTTAATAAGTCTTGGCTAGATGCCGCTTTTGGTCAGTTTTTTAAAGTACTGGGTCAGGTAGCCGCAAAAGCTAACGCCAGTGTTGTTGAAGTCAAACCTAATTACACATCTCAACTTCTTTCTTATCGAGACGAATTTGTGTTTACTGACCGGAATAAGCGCGAGTATTTTGATGAAAAATTCAAGCTTTGTGTTGATCGAGACGTTAATGCTTCAATCAACATAAAGCGAGTTGGGCTGGATGTTTTCCCAACGATAAAACGCCGTAAAGGGAATCCTGTAGTTGTTGAATCTACTACTAATAGTACCTCGAAGGAAGCTCTGACCGCTCTATTTGAGCATCAGAAGCCCACACTGAAAGCGTAGCGTCAGTGTGTGGTACATCACAATTGCTATACACAGAATTATTTACCAAGGACTGAATACTTACTTTCCCTCTTCCTTCCACAGAACATACTGTTTCAAAACTGGATTTAAACTAAAATAAGTTGTCTTATCTTCTTGTTTGATATCTAATAATAACCGTCTTTTTAGTGACTGTATGGCATTCAATAAGTCTGATGTTGATAAGTCTAAAGTTTTATCAATTTGATGCAAAGTAACTGGTTGATTTTCTTGAGCAAGTTGAATTATTACTGTTTGCTCATTCTGAGTTATTCGTTGAAAGTTTTTATCTAATTCTGCTACTAGAGATTCGCTTAAAATTACTTTTCCCCATTGCAAAAATTCGGCAACACTACTGTGAAAGAATTCTTGAATCATAGTGGCAGTAAATTCTATCCAGCGAGGGTTGCCTTGATAGACATGAATTAAATTTTCCCAAGTTTCTTGGTCTGATAATTTCTGGTTTTGCAGAATTTGTTTTGCTGCTAATCCTAAGTTACCTAAAATTAGGGTTTGCACATAATTACTTTTGGTTTCTAGTTGAGCTATTTCTATGGGTTTTTCTCTACTGTTTAATATTAAGCAGCTTTGATGATTCATTTCGGCAATAAGCTGAAAAAATATCTGGTAATTTTCAGATTCAGTTTGATATTGACTTGCAATTTTTCCACTACAAAAAAGCATTTGTAGGTCATCAAGAATAATCAAACAGCGATATTGGCGTAGGTAGTCGAGTAGTTGGAATATTTTAGTTTCAATGTTTTGGGAAATATCTGTTTTTTCTGGAAATATTTCTAATAGTTTGGCAAGAGTTGTATTGAGTGATGGGGAAAAACGGAGACTCCGATAAATGATGTAATTAAAATTAGTTTCTATTTGTTTGATTAATTGGAGTGTTAGGGTTGTTTTGCCTATCCCGCTAATTCCTAAAAGTGCAATGAGGCGAGATGAATCTTTTAATATCCAGTTTTCCAAAGTTGTTAGTTCCCAAGAGCGATCGTAGCAGTTAAAATCTTGGGGTGCTTGAGCTAAATATAGTTGTGGTTGATTTTTAGATTCTTGGGAATTTTCTACAGAAGTAGGCGATCGCTTTCTATCTGGAAAAATATTAATGTTATTAGCTGTGAGATTAGTATGACAATATCCTGAAACAATAGAAAAATTATTCTTTTTTATCTTTTCAAATACACCTCTAAAATTAGCCTTCTTAACTTTTTCACCTAAGACTAATGAGAGAAGATGCCATAATTCTTGTCCGACATTTTTGACATGACTTTCACTAAAACCACTATCTTTAGCAATTTCTGGGTAGGCTTTACCTTCTATAGTGCCTTCTAATACATTTTTTTGTAAATAATCTAAGTGTTTTCCGGTTTGAGCAAAGATTAAATCATCTACTAATTCTAAGACTTCCGTACTATTCATAAA
>NZ_JAAHGT010001229.1 GCF_010672385.1 Okeania sp. SIO2F4 | reverse complement strand
CTAGACCCAGAACAAATAGAGAAAATTCTTAAGCAAAAAACAGAAGGTCCAGAGGAATTAGGTATTCATCCAGAGGAAGATAAACCTATATATGTAATGACTGGTCGTTACGGTCCTTATGTACAGTTGGGTGACGAGTTAGAGGGAAGTAAGAAGAAACCTAAACGAGCCTCTTTGCCAAAAGGTGTAAATATGGAAAATGTGACTTTGGAAATGGCGATCGGGTTATTATCTTTACCTCGTACTTTGGGAACTCATCCAGAAACAGGTTGTAAAATTCAAACTAATTTAGGACGTTTCGGTCCTTATGTTGTTCACGACCAAGGAAAGGAGGGTGGCAAAGATTATCGTTCTTTGAAAGCTGGGGATGATGTTTTGACTATTACTTTGGAACGTGCTTTGGAGTTATTGGCTCAACCTAAAAGAGCGAGACGGGGTAGTGCTAAGGCTACTCCTCCACTGAAAGATTTGGGTAAACATCCTGAAGATGGTGAGGCAGTAGGTATTTATGATGGTAAGTATGGACCTTATGTGAAGTATGGTAAGGTTAATGCTTCTTTGCCGAAGGATATGTCTGTTGAGGATATGACTTTGGAAAAAGCTTTGGAACTTTTGCAGGCTAAAGCTAGTAGTAAAAAGTCTACTCGTGGTAGGAAGTCTACAAAAAGTAAAGCAGAAAATTAATTAGGGTTTGGGAGGAGTCAGGAGTCGTAGGGGCGAATGGCCATTCGCTCGTACAGAATAAATGGGAATCATAGAAGAGCTAGGAGGAAAAATAATCTCTTGATTTTTATGCAATAATTTGTGAAAAAACTCTAGGGGTTTGGTCTCCAAACCCTAACCATTTTCCTAGTCTCTAGCCACAAGTTAACAACTTCAGAACTTACGCTCAGGTACTATATATAGAGTTCAAAAACTATAACGTTATAGTTTTGAACGCTACATATATTATAGACATATATTATAGTCTCTGGGTAAGTTGTAAACTTATCTCAACGTTGGTTGAAGACCCGCGCTCTCCGGTCACGGGAGCGTCCCATGGGAAAACCAATCAATAAGAGCGGTTCTTACAATAGTGTGCTCCTCAATAGAATAAGGCTGCTGGGCTAGCAGTGTCTAGGAGAGCCGTCGGATTGGCGACGTACTGTGGAGCGCGCCTTTAGACCGATGCATAGGTTCGGCCTCCGAGGCAGGTGCTATGTTTCGCTTCGCGACATGAAAAGCGCAGCTCCTCCGTTTGCGTAGCATTCCGAAGGAAAGGAGGCAAGAGGCAGCAGAAAGTCCCTATCAGTGATGTTAGGGAATCCCGCCCTGTCTCGTAGAGCAGCGTCGGGAGGATGTCAATACTCGTAACCTAACAAGTTGTCATATCAAATCCGGTTAAACAGTTATAGATTGATTAAGTCGTAATTGAGTCAACCCACCCCTAACCCCTCCCTGGAGGGGAAGTCAGTCGGACCGAGTCAGGAGGGGAGAGAATTACAAAGATTGAGTAGTTATGACGATTGGAGAATTTTTTTATGTCCAATCAAGCGGATTTGATATCATACCAATTTTCAAGAAAATGCCTTATTTCTAAGAACCCTACTCCCTACTCCCTATGATTATTTTCCTAGTCTCCAATTTTCTCCACCAGGCAACTCAGTCAAAAAATTATTAATTACTGTAGGTAATTCTTTTTTAGAGTAGTTATAAGTGAGTGCTAGTAAATTTTGAGCTATTTTTATTACTTGATTTTTATCGACCATATCTAAAAGTTGAAAAGGTGTATAAATTCCACCTAAAACTTCTAGACCAGCATCACGAATTGCAACTTCTATCCCTTCTTCTCAGATGGTTTGCCATTGGTCTTGGTTAATGTAATAAGATTTTCGATTATCCTGAAGATTGATTTTTTTGATTTCTATTAGTGAACCATGAATAGAAGCTGCCCAAGAATTTGTTAACCTTTGCTCCAGTTGATTTTTTATTAGATGTATTAACATTCTAATTACAAAAGATTCAATGGCATTAATTTTTGTTTGCCGACTCATGCCATCTAATTCATATATCAAAGCTAAAACATCTTCGTAGCGTTGCTCTAAAATACTATTTTTGAAATCTTCTAATTCTTGAATCATTGCTTAAATAGTGTTGATGGATAAAAAAAATTTTTTGGTAGAGATTAAAGTTATTTGATGATTATATCAAGTCAATTCTTGAGTAGAAGAAGGATATA
>NZ_JAAHGT010001228.1 GCF_010672385.1 Okeania sp. SIO2F4 | reverse complement strand
GTTAGGGAAGTGATAGAGACTGTCAAGCAAGTAACTGGGAGAGAATTTAGAGTAGAGGAGCGCGATCGCCGACCAGGAGATGCACCTATTTTGGTAGGGAGTAGTGAGAAAGCAAGGAGAGTATTAGGTTGGTCTCCGAAATATCCAGAGGTTAAAGAAATTGTTGGTCATGCTTGGCAGTGGCATCAAAAAAGACATGGGAAATGAAAGTTAAAAGTTCAAAGTTAAAAAGCAAAAGTAACAAGAACATAAATAGATTTATTTATGGGGTTGCTGAATAAATAGACATCTCCATAAAAGAGGGAATAGGGAGAAATAAATAATTGATTATTTCTGTACGATAATTGATTTTATTTTTTCTTGTTGGAGATGTCTAATACTAGAAATGAATTTTTTTCCTAACTAGGAAATAGGTCTTATATCATGTCAACCGGTATAGTTTGTGTAAATATAAGGATGAATATGTACAGGCAATTTAACTTTTTTCGGGGTTTAAATCCTTATTAATTCTTCCTTACCCTTTAGGGATATGAAGGGATGGGGGGATAAAGAGAGCAAAATTAGAGAAATGCCTATTTTTCAATATATTTACTCCTCCAAAATATCTATTCAATAGCAGTTACAGAACTTATCTCTTTTGTCAATTTTTATGTTAAGAAAGATGTTTATAAAGCATAGCTTAAAAATGGGAGAAGCAACAAAAAGTGCCCCCTTAAAAAGCTATCCCTGATAAGGAACTCCTAAAATCCTTTGATGATAGGGAGATGGGGGTGTGGGGACATGGGGAGGTGGGGGGAGTTTAGCCTCTAATTAAATACGTTTACTCTCCTATCATATTCATTGAATGGTAATAAACATAACCTTTTTCTAATGTCTAAGTTTTATCTTAAGAAAGATGTTTATAAAGCATAGCTTAAAAAGGAGGATAATGGGGGATAGTAAATCTGCCTCATCTTTATGATAAATGCTATATTACTTATTACTTAATAACTAAAGTATTGACTAACTATATAATTATTATACCTCTCCACAAATCAAAAATAAAATCAATTTTTATCCATAAATAATAGACATCTCCGAAAAATAAATAAGTTGTGAGATAATAATAAAAAATGTAATTTTAACAGCCAATTATGACCAGCATACTGGAACACATTCACAATCATCCACAAGAAAAAGAACGTTTATTAGGTACCAAATATGAACAACTAGAAAAATTATTAAAACAAGCCGAAGAAATCCACAATAATAAACAAGAACTACTGAAGTCAAAAAAAGTCAGAATTATTGCTTCAGGCGGTGGTAGACCACCATTACTATCAATCTCAGAACAAATCATTTTAACATTAACAGGACTTACGCAGTACCGCTATATATAGCGTATAACTTCGTCATTATTCCATATAAAGTCACTATAATTAGTGCTGTTGCGTAAGTCCTGATTAACTTATTTAAGACATTTAACAACATTTCAATTTCTAGGGATTCAATTTGGGGTGAGTGAAACTACTGCCAATGATACCTTTAATTATTGGTGGCCAATTATGGGAGATTTATTACCACAAAGTCTATTAGAACAGGTAAAAAAAACAAAGTGACTATGAAGAAGTCAAAGAAATATTAACGGAATTTGAATTAATTGTAGATAGCTATGAGCAGCCCATGGAAAGACCAGGGAATTATGAAAAACAGAAAGAATATTACTCAGGCAAGAAAAAAAATCATACAAAAAAAGGATAAGTAATCCTATTACCATTAGGTAAAGATATTGTGGAGGTATCAGCAGGTGAACAAGGAAAAAAAAGTGACTTAAACTATTAACGCGCAAGTCCAACAAAAATTCGCTCAAGAACAAAAATTTAGTGGAGATAAAGCTTATGTTGGGGAACCAGGAATTAAAACTCCCAAAAAAAAGCCAAAGAATAGAGATTTAACTGAATCAGAAAAGTTGAAAAACAAAGAAATATCTTCAAAAAGAATTTTTGTTGAACAGATAATTAGATTGATCAGGACTTACGCAAAGACACTATATATAGCGTATACTAATCTATGCCATCGGACTAAATATTGTAGCGATCGCTTCCAGTTTTTCTCTCGATCAAATATTCCTAAAAAAAGTTGATTTTATGCTTCATTTCTCCACTCTAAAATTCAAAGTATTTTGAATTTTATTGCTGGATACTTAATTTCATTTATTCAATAATTTGATCATAATTCAT
>NZ_JAAHGT010001227.1 GCF_010672385.1 Okeania sp. SIO2F4 | reverse complement strand
TACAACTATAGTTTTTGAGTAAGCATTCAGCCGTCAGCTATAAGCTATCAGCTCTTACTTTTAGTTTGGCTAATAAAAGCTTTATTATTCAGAATTAAATTTTACTACAGAAGTCAGTTTTCAAGTCTATATTCATTTAAACCTTCTCTTTAAGGTTGAGGTTTTATTGCTGAAAGCTGAAAGCTAATAGCTGAATGCTTACTGTTTAATTAAGGATTCAAGCCTCGTTATTCAAAGAGCGAAAAAATCAAAAATATTTTCCTTATTTCAAGCCTCTGACTTTCCTGCGGAATGCTGCGCAAACAGGCAGAGGTTATAATAAGCGAATTCAAAATTTTTAATTTTGAATTGATTTGACACTTTATCCTTTGAGAATAATTTTTAATTTATTATACCAAACTCAAAATTATTGCTACATCTTCTTGAGAGTAGACTGAACCATATTGACGGATAACTAATAACTAATAATATGATGTTCGGATAATAAGTGATAAAAAAGTTTTTGTTTGTAGTAGGGCTTTAGCCCTATCTATCTATTGACTGATAACTAATCATATTAATATGATACAAATAGTGATAAAAAAGTTTTTGTTTGTAGTAGGGATCCAGCCCTATTTACTTAGGGTTTCCTAAAAAAGAGTAGGGGAGTGGGGGAGTTATTTTTTTCCCTCCTCTGCCCAAAATGCTAACTTTTGGAATGTTTTAAACTGAAAACTTAGCACTTTTTTCGACCTAAAAATGCTAAAATATCTATCTGTAAATGCTTTGAGATTTAATTAGTAAACCCTATCTATAATTGGGGCAAAACCCCTACTACAAACTTTCATTACAACTAATAACTGATAACTGAAATGAACTTACAAACTGACAAAGAATGGTGGACTCAACAATGGATAGACTTGTTAAATTCTTATCGATTTAAAAAACGATTAGAAAGAGGAAGAAATTATGCCAGACAAGGCAATGTTCTGAGTTTAGAATTCAAAGAGCAAAAAATTATTGCTCAAGTTCAAGGGACAGCACCCGAACCCTACAAATTATCTTTATGGTTAGATAATTTCACTGATGAAGACTGGGGTTATATCATTGAAACTATGTCAGAAAGAGCAATATTTACCGCCAAATTATTAGCGGGAGAAATGCCTCAAAACATAGAAGAAATTTTTGCAGCTAATGGTTTAAGACTCTTCCCTTTTACATTAGATGAAATTCATTCTAGATGTGACTGCCCAGACAAAGCCAGAGTTTGTAAACATATTGCAGCAGTTTATTATTTATTAGGCGATCGCTTCAGTGACGACCCATTTCTATTATTTCAATTACGTGGTCGTACCAAAGAAAAAATCTTAGAAGAACTACGTCAAAAACGTGGTCAAAGTGAAGATGAAAAAGTGACAGAAGCAGAAAAAATAAAATCTGAAAAAACACAAGGTAAGGATTTAGTTACCAACCCCCCAACTGTAACTTCAGCTACTCAAGAAACTCTAAAAATTAAGCAATTCTGGGAATATAATCAACAGTTAGATTCTTCCTTAGTAGTCATTACGCCATCTCCAAGTAATGAGACAGTTTTAGATGTTTTAGGACAAATTCCTTTAGGTGCATCTGCTGATATTGTCATGAATTCTTTCCAGAAAATTTATCAGAATATTAGTCAGCAGGCAGTGATAACAGCATTAAACCAGGGAGAAGATGAATATGATAGCTAAAGTCAAAAGTTAAAAGCTATAAAATTCACAATTTTTCTTCGTTTTTCCCTCTTCCTTCTTACTG
Source organism: Okeania sp. SIO2F4 (assembly GCF_010672385.1). GTDB lineage: Bacteria > Cyanobacteriota > Cyanobacteriia > Cyanobacteriales > Microcoleaceae > Trichodesmium. The sequence continues at coordinate 486 of NZ_JAAHGT010001227.1, read as the reverse complement.
ATACCAATTCACTTTAAAGATGTCACAAATATAGCAATATGATTTAAGTTGTGAGATATTGGATAATTTTGGGGAACAGAAAACAGGGAATAGGGAATAGGAAAGAAGAAAAAAATATATCTGATAAATATGATAAATGTTATACCAAATCTCAAAAATCTTACTACATCTTCTTGAGAGTAGGGAGTAGGGAGTAGGGAGTAGGGAGTAGGGTTAAAAGACATAAGATATATTCACTCTTTTCAAACGAATCCTTAAAAACATTGCTCTTACTTATTTATTACTTAATAACTGAAGTCCCATCGGAAGGTATTGCATTATTTTTGGTAATTGGCAGGGTCATTTCATTCTAGATTTTGGCAATGAATTTATTGATTTTCAGACAGCGAAAGATATATTTACTAAAGCTTGAAATAACCTAGCTTCGTCAATACATAAAATGACACAGTTTAGAATGAAACAGCCCTGGGTAATTGGTATTATATA
>NZ_JAAHGT010001226.1 GCF_010672385.1 Okeania sp. SIO2F4 | reverse complement strand
TCTTCTTGATTGTGATATGATAAATCATGGTAAAAAAGCAAGACAAAAAGTAGTAATAGCCTTAAGTATTAGGAGAGAATAAAATGGCAGAAGAAATTCCCTTTACAGAAACAAAAAATCAACAAATAAATGAAAATATTCAAGATGTTCAAGCTGCTGTTGAGCCGAATGTAAACTTAGATTCATCTCCAAAAGTTGAGAATAACAAAGAAGTCTCTGAAGATAATACCTCACAAGAGACAGAGCCGCAGAACTTTGAGCCAATGTCACAAGAAATAGTCCTGTTGAAAGAGGCTTATGAATCCTTACAAACTCAGTTAGAAACTACCCAATTTCAACTAGAAGAAAAAGACAGTCAATACAAAAGACTAGGAGCAGACTTTGACAACTTCCGTAAACGGACAGAAAAGGAAAAGGAAGAGTTGGATACACAAGTTAAGTGTGCCACAATTATTGAAATCTTACCAGTAATTGACAACTTTGAGCGAGCACGCTCCCAGATAAAACCAGCAAATGATGGAGAAATGGCTATCCATAAAAGCTATCAGAATGTCTATAAGCAAATGGTAGAGTCTTTGAAAAAGTTAGGAGTTTCTCGTATGCGCCCAGAAGGTGAAGAGTTTGACCCTAATCTACATGAGGCAGTAATGCGAGAGGCAACTACAGAGCATCCAGAAGGAACTGTAATAGAAGAGTTTGTCAGAGGTTATATTCTAGGCGATCGTGTACTCCGACACGCGATGGTAAAAGTAGCAACAGCACCAGAATCTACAGATACTGAAGTAGAAAATCAAAGCGATCCAGAAAGTTAGTACTGGTTAACTATTTTTGATTGAATTATCCTGCTTTTAAGTTGTATTCAGACCTATCCAAAATTACCTACAATAGAAACATAGATGCTAAAACTTTAATCCAATTGTCGAAATTTAACTAAGATTTTTTCTGAATGCAACTTAAACAAATCAAACTAATGATTTTGAGGGAGAATTAAAATTTAGTAGAAATTGGAAAAAAGTATATTATGAGTTGCAAAAATTAACTGCTTTTTTTTAACAGCTTTGAACAAAAAAATATACTTGATTAAGATGTGAAAAAAAAGCTAGATTTTTGTTGCTTTTAAAGCCTGAGCAAAAGCCAGAAGCTTGAAAGCTTCATTCTAATAAAAATAAAGATTTTTGACGATAAGAACGCCGAAGCACTATGGGAAAAGTCATTGGCATTGATTTAGGGACAACTAATAGTTGTGTGGCCGTCTTAGAAGGGGGGAAAGCTGTTGTAATTTCCAACTCAGAAGGTGGACGTACAACACCCAGTATTGTCGGATTTGGTAAAGGAAATGAACGTTTAATTGGTCAACTAGGAAAGCGACAATCAGTAACTAATGCAGTAAATACAGTCTATAGCATTAAAAGATTTATCGGGAGAAGATGGGACGATACCGAAGAAGAACGCTCCCAAGTTCCCTATACCAGTATTCAGGGTAAAGATAATACTGTAAATGTCCAGATTAGGGGAAAAAACTATACTCCTCAAGAAATTTCAGCAATGATTCTGCAAAAAATGAAGCAGGATGCTGAAAAATATCTAGGTGATTGTGTTACTAAAGCTGTAATTACAGTACCAGCCTATTTTACAGATGCGCAGAGACAAGCAACTAAAGACGCAGGAACTATTGCTGGTCTAGAAGTGCTAAGAATTATCAATGAACCAACTGCTGCTTCCTTATCATACGGGATAGATAAGCAGGACAAAGATCATACTATCTTAGTCTTTGACTTAGGTGGAGGAACTTTTGATGTTTCTATCTTACAGTTAGGAGATGGAATCTTTGAAGTTAAGGCTACTTCTGGTAACAATCATCTAGGAGGAGATGATTTTGATAATTGTATAGTCCGTTGGTTAGTAGAGCAGTTCAGAGATCGGGAAGGGACAGATTTATCTCCAGATAAAATGGCAATACAAAGAGTGCGAGAAGCAGCAGAAAAGGCCAAAATAGAACTATCTTCTGCCCAGACTACAAATATCAATTTACCATTTATTACGGCTAACGAAGCTGGACCAAAACATTTGGAGACCCAGCTAACTCGTGCTCAATTTGAAAAATTGGTGCAACCTTTGGTGAAAAGTACGATTCAACCAGTAGAACAAGCTCTCAAGGATGCTGGGATGAAGCCAGAAAATATAGACAGGATTATTCTTGTGGGAGGATCTACTAGGATACCAGCAGTTCAAGCAGCAATAGGTAATTATTTTAATGGTAAAA
>NZ_JAAHGT010001225.1 GCF_010672385.1 Okeania sp. SIO2F4 | reverse complement strand
TCTAGGTTTTCACATAGTACTCTAAAATTAAAGCTTTGACTTTTTATCGAATATCACTTGTAGGGAAAATAGCCGTTTATCTCTATAACTGATACCAATTCACTTTAAGGATGTCACAAATAGTTTCAAACTTTAAATGTCAAATAATTGCCTGAAACTGTTGTGAGTGTCAAAGTTTTTAGTCTATCAAATCTGCCATTCTGAATTCTAAATTATGAATTCAGTGAAATAGCCAGGCTATTTTTAGTAGAGATTTTTTAAATTGGTATTAGAACGATTTTTGAGAGATATGATAAGCATTCAGTTATTAGCAATTAACCACAGGAAATTATTACATCAATATTGACTGGAAAGATAATTTTTTTTCGATCAATATTTGATTAATCAAATCTATAATTTTTAGTCTTACTTCTTATACTTCTTACTTATTAATATGAATTTTTCAGAATCGATTAGTTTATTTAGCCTGCCTTTTATGCAACGAGCAATTATTGGCGGTATTCTATTAGGAATTTTGGGGGGTATTCTCGGTGGATTTGTGATTTTACGCCAGTTATCTTTATTTGGAGAGTCTTTAGGTCATACTGCTTTTTTAGCTGTAGTGTTAGGTGCTTTATTACAGTTACCTCCAATGATGGCTTTAATTGGGTTTTTGCTATTATTTGGATTAGGAATAAATTATTTAATTGAAAGAACTAATTTAGGTGCAGATACGATTTTAAGTATCACGGTCGCTGCTTCAGTTGCATTGGGAACAATTGGATTTAATTTTGTACCTGGATATCGTGGTAATTTATTGTCTATATTGTTTGGTGATATTCTGGCAATTAGTAATTTAGATTTGGTTTTTCTGGCGATTTTATTGACTGTATCTTTGGGTTGGTTAGGGCTAACTTTACCAAAACAAATCTTATTAACTTTGAATACCGAGTTAGCACAAATTCAGGGAATTCCCGTACAGAGATATCAATACATATTTATGATTATTTTGTCCTTGGCGATCGCTCTTACTATTAGAGCAGTTGGTATTTTATTGGTGAATGCTTTTTTAGTAATTCCAGCAGCTACAGCGAAGTTAATTTGTAATGAATTTGTACCATTTTTAGGAGTTTCTGCACTAATTGGTGCTATGAGTGGAGTGATAGGAATGGTATTATCTGGTACTTTTAATTTGCCTTCAGGTCCTAGTATTGTTGTGGTGCAATTATTAGTATTTTTGGTAGTAGTATTTTCTGGTCAAAAGTAAAAAAAAATTTAATTTTTACCGAATAATTAGGGCTTGCTGAAAAAGTCTTATGAGTGAGGGTAGGAGTCAGGAGTCAGGAGTCAGGAGTCAGGAGTAATGGGGAAGTAGTCAGAATAATTATCCCTTGATTTTTCTGCAGAGCGTCAACCCAAAATCCTAACTTTTTCAGCTTTTTAGAACGAAAACCTTGTACTTTTTTCATAACCAAAAATCCTGAAACCTTGATCTATAAATGCTTTTATCTTTAATTTGGCAAACCCTAATTAATAATTATTAATTATTAGACCTCTCCAGAAAATAAATTTGCTCTTTATTAACGACAAACAATTTTCTCTTCATCAAATGTGCGAATTGTTAACGAGCCTAGAACCATTTTCCGACTTTTTGAACAAGCTTGCAAATATTTAGTCACAGTCTCCTCAGAATCGATGACAAGTTCACAAAGAATTTGTCCTCGCAACTGCTTGATTTTCGAGCAAAATCACGAAGCTGCTAGCTTATTCAGGGCTAGAATTTCACCTGCTTGAGTTAGAAATAAAGAAGGTTCAGGTAAAACCGTTCTTAGAAACCTATGATAATCTATATAAATCTATGATTATCTGTTCTATTCTTGCTTCATTCTGGCAACGTCGGCGTTATCCAGTCCACAAGCTGTTACGGTCGAACTGACCGCCATAGCTAAATTTAACGCTGCATTTAAGTCTCGATCACAGCGAAAATTGCAGTGTTCGCAATTGAAAACACGCTCTGATAAAAACAGATACTCTTTAACAGTTCCACACCTGCTACAGGTTTTAGAACTAGGAAACCATCTATCAACAATGATTAGCTCAGAACCGTATAACTCACACTTGTACTCTAACTGTCTTCTGAATTCATAAAAACCCATATCGGCAACAGATGCCGCTAGCTTGTGATTTGCCATCATTCCTGATACATTTAAGTCTTCTATGACAATCGTGCCGTGGTTTTTGGCTAAGTAAGTTGTCAATTTATGTAATGTATCTTTTCTGATGA
>NZ_JAAHGT010001224.1 GCF_010672385.1 Okeania sp. SIO2F4 | reverse complement strand
AGGTTCCCCATCTCGACCAGACCTACCAGTTTCCTGATAATAACCTTCTATATTTTTGGGCAGGTCATAGTGAATCACAAACCGCACATCTGGTTTATTAATTCCCATGCCAAAAGCTACAGTTGCCACAATTATGTCAACATCATCTCGAATAAATTTAGTTTGATTAATAGTTCTATCTTCATCACTCATACCAGCATGATAAGGCAAAGCAGATACATTATTTTGTCGTAATTTATAAGCAATTTCATCCACCCGTTTGCGACTATTACAATAGACTATTCCTGAGCCACCAACTGTTCTAATTATTTGTAATGTTTCTGCAAAAGTATTTTTAGCATTAGTTTTTTGACGCACTTCATAATATAAGTTAGAACGGAAAAAACTAGCTATATGAATATAGGGATTTTGTAAATTTAATTGAGCAATAATATCTTCTCGAACTCGTTTTGTTGCTGTGGCAGTTAAAGCCATCATTGGTACATATGGATAGGTTTCTCGTAACATTTGCAATTGTCGATATTCTGGGCGAAAATCGTGACCCCATTCGGAAACACAATGAGCTTCATCTATGGCAAAAGTAGAGATACCTTGTTGAGCATTAATTAACTCTAAAAATGGTAAAAATTTATCTGATAATAATCTCTCTGGCGCCACATATAAAAGTTTGATTTTCCCCTGCATAATATCTGTTTCTCGTTTTCGAGTTTCATTTAAGCCTAAAGTGCTATTTAAAAATGTGGCAGCAATGCCATTATCTTGTAAAGATTCTACTTGGTCTTGCATCAAAGAAATGAGGGGAGAAACAACTATTGTTAAGCCTGGTTTGAGTAATGCTGGTAGTTGGAAACATAAAGATTTTCCCCCACCAGTAGGCATGACAATTAATAGGTCTTTTTGTTGAAGTGCTGTTTCAATAATTTGTTTTTGCCCAGGACGGAATGAGTCATAACCAAAGTAATTTTTGAGATGTTGTTCTAATGATAGTTGATTTAATTTTGATTGTTTTTGTACTGACATAGTTATAATTAATTTAATAATTTATTCTATTGTAGGTTGGGTTAAGCGCCAGCGCAACCCAACAAAAATTTGTATAATATTATGTTGTAGGCCACAAAATAAACTTCGAGGAAACTTCCTGGAATGCCTGCTAAAGATATTTTTCATCAATTAGTTAGAACTGCTCTTGAGAATGAGGGGTGGATAATTACTCATGACCCCTATCGTATCGATCTAGGGTTTATTGATTTTTATATTGATTTAGGTGCAGAAAAGTTAATTGCTGCAACAAAAGATGGTGAAAAAATCGCTATTGAAATCAAAACTTTTCTGGCAGCTTCAACAATTTATGAGTTTCACATTGCGGTTGGATAATTTATTAACTATCGTATTGCTTTGGAAGAAAAAGAATCAGAAAGACGATTGTATTTAGCAGTTCCTTTAGAGATTTATAAGCGCTTTTTTAAGGTAAGCATTTCCTGCGGAATGCTGCGCAAACAGCTATTAGCGGTCAGAAAGCATCCTGGCTCGTAACTGTGAAATTCAGCAAATAATGAATAATTCTTTGCTATAAAGTTTAAGTGTTCTTCCTATGCGTGTCTTAGGCATTTTATAACTTTTTTTGCCTACTTACTTCAGTTAATAATTTATAGCTGACGGCTGTTAACGTAGTTCCTCCGTAGGAGGCTAGCTGACGGCTGAATGCTTACTTTTTAAGTATCCATTTATTCAAACTGTAATTAGTCGTAACCAAATCCCTTTAATTATTTATGATGTCGAAAAGGAGGTAATTAACGAATGGATAAATTAGATTTGTATCGTCAATTAATTCAGGAATTACTAACTGCAAGAGCTAAATTACGTTCTGCCAACGATCCAATCAAAAGTCAAACAGTTTTTGACCATGAAGGAGACCATTATCAACTTATTAATTTAGGGTGGAAAAATAACAATACTCCCATTTATGGTTGTTCCATTCATGTCGATATTATTGATGGCAAAATTTGGGTGCAACATGATGGTACTGAAGAGGCGATCGCCGACCAATTAGTTGAAAAAGGAGTTCCAGCGCAGGATATTGTTTTGGCATATCATCCACCTAATCTCAGAAAGTATACAGAATTTGCCCAAGGTTAGCTGAAGTCAGAAGTTAGAATAGGACTTACGCAATACAACGTATTTTCCTCATTACGACCGACAGGGAAGCAATCTAAAATCCTAGTTTTTCATACCTTATATCGGCGTTGGTAAATCAGGGTATGATATTTCC
>NZ_JAAHGT010001223.1 GCF_010672385.1 Okeania sp. SIO2F4 | reverse complement strand
TCACCCCTAACCCCTCCGGTGGAGGGGTTAGGGGTGGGTTGACTCCTAAAAAGTCCCTTAGCTATTTGTAGCAAACATTTATCACATTGGTATTACCTATATCTAATATATTTAATAACTTTTGAGCTATTTGTTAAGGTGTAAACTTAGTAGTGTTTAAAAGTAAAGTCTGCTGAGGAGCGATCGCCTGTAAAGCGATTTTTGTTGCCTGGGAATCCTAGTTTATACTCTCTTCAACTAGGATTTTTAGTTTTTGACTAACTTCCATAGGTTGGTAGATTCCTGTTTTAATTCCAGTGAAAATTTATTGTGCTTCAGCAAAGGTAAACAAACTAGAAGCTTCAGGTATACCTAAAGCAGAAAAACTCATATTTTTTTGTCGCTCAACTACTGCATATTCTGAAAATTTTGTGATTTTATAGAAAGCATAATATCGAGTCAAAAGTCGTTTTAAACGTACTGATAATGGAGCATCTAAGATCACAAATTTTGCTTTTTTCAAAGTTTTAGCAGCATAAGTAACTTCATTTTTACCCCTTAAAACATCGAAAATTAGTGGATAATTAATTGTATTAGAATTAACTTGTAATTTATTCAAAATCTGACCCATACCACCAGGAAATTGTTTTTGATATTGACGAGTATATTTAAACCGCTCTAGGCGACAAATTGTTTGAATATTCTTTCCATTTATAGCTGCAATATAAGGAATAATTAATTCTGTTGTTAGGGTGCGTCGGTTCGGAAGTAAGGTAAAATTTAATCCTGATTTAGTTAATTTATTAATCATTGTAGTTTTGCCTACTCCTGTTAAACCTACAATAATAATTAGGTTTTCATTTCTGATAGAGACCCAATCTTTTTCTGAAGGAACACCAATAGCAATTCCTGGTTGTAGCTGTTTAAAATTTTGATTAGGTTTAGTTATAGTTTGCATCATTTTACTTAAATTTATTGAAATTTGAAATTTTTTAATTTAAGTGAGTATATCTTACAAATAGGGATTCATTAATGAATAATAGATAATTGATAATTACCTCTGGTTAAAAAGGAAATATCTTAGCACTTTTCTCTTGGTCAACTGGATATGGCGCACTTCGGAGTGGCTCTGTAATACCATTTCTCAAAAACTTTTCTACATTTGATTGAAGTAAGGGAGTAGGGGAGTGGGGGAGTAGGGGAGAAGTAAAAACAAGAATAATTAATGTTAAACTTGCTTAAACTAACAAAAAAGTAATTACCTTAGTTTAATTACTTAATAACTGAAGTGTGATCCAAGGTCTTGCGTTACTTTTGGGAATGGGTATAAGAGCGGGAGACCTCGCCATCCCTTGACCGCTTTTTCTCTTGAAATAAAAGGCTTTATACCTTTATTTTTTGGTAAAGAGTAGGGAATATCAAAGAATAAAAATAACTGTATTTCAGTAATTTGAGAAAGATTATTCCAGGGAAGAAAGAATTGTTTAGGACATAGACTGATGATGAATCTTAGACAGCGAAAATATTTTTCCAACTGTTCGCTGTTCCCTATTCCCTATTCCCTATTCCCTGCTATTGATAAGTATTAAAATTAAATGAAATGACCAAGAAAAAGTAAACTTCAGTATTTCAAGCCTCTGGGTTTCCTAGGGAATGCTGCGCAAACAGCCAGAGGTACTGATAACTGATAACTGATAACTGATAACTGAAATGAGTCATCACATTTTAAAAGCTAACTGTAAAACTGTTCATTTAGGAGGATTCTCACATCAATTGGAACCAGCATTAATAATTAATTCTGGCGATCGTGTCGATGTAGAAACTTATACGGGTTATTATCTTTATGACCGAGCACCTGAAGATTTTTTAACTCCAGAATTTCTGGAAATTTGTCATAATTTACCAGCGGAAAAAAAAGTCGGTCTGGGTCCTCATTTATTAACTGGACCTATATATATTAATGATGCTCAACCGGGAGATGTACTAGAAATTATTCTGCAAAATATTCACCCTAGTTTACCGATAGGATTTAATTCTATTCGTCGGGGATGGGGAGCATTACCGGAAGAATTTACGGAATCAAAACTCAATTTTATTCCATTAGATTTAGAGAAAAAATTTGCAGAGTTTCCTCCTAATAGCGGAATAAAAATTCCTCTTCAACCATTCTTTGGAATTTTGGGAGTTGCCACAAAACATACTCGGCGTTCTTCTATTCCTCCTGGTAGTTATGGAGGTAATATTGATTGTCGAGAATTGCAAGTTGGTTCGCGAATATTTTTACCTGTTTTA
>NZ_JAAHGT010001222.1 GCF_010672385.1 Okeania sp. SIO2F4 | reverse complement strand
TCATATTTGCTCTTTAATAGACATAGGCGTGATAATTAAAAATCAAATCAATCCCATACGCAGAAATCATTAATTCTTTCCCCCTACTCTGTACGGACGTTGCATAACAAAAATGCGTTTCATGTCACGCAGCGTTTCGCTACGCGACATGAAAAATGCGCGTTGTGCGCCAGCTAAACGTCCCTACCTCCGACCTACTCCCTCTTTTCCACCAGAGGTCTAATATGGATGCTAGTGATGGGGATAAGGCTAAAGTATTCGATACGGGAGTCCATAGCACTATCACTATCCCTGATTTATTTCTGCTGTCTTAATAGCTAACTTTACTGTCTGAAAAAAGTACAGTAAATTCAAAATTCTACAGTCAATATAAATGTTTCAGTTATCCAATCAAAAATGTTACATAGATTGACAAGTAAACTAGAAATGTGTATCTAAGAGCTTAGATGAAAATCTAATTCAATATTAACCATGCAATTATCAAATCTGCTGTCCCGTAGTCCATTAATTATTTTGGGTGCGATTGCCGGAGTTATGGTCTCCCATCAAAATGCGATCGCCACGAACAAAATCGTAATAGATATAGCTGGCCCAATAAAAGCATCGATCAAAGTTAAGGATCTACGACAATTTGCAGAAACGGGTAAAACGACCAAAACAATTTCTCAAGCTCTAGGCATATCAAAAGTCAACCCTAATACAGTTCGTGGATTAATGACATTAGAAGTAGGAGCTAATGTTGCTAACCTAGCCAAAGTGCTGTATAGTAACATTGGTCAAAATCTAACTAAAGGCGTCACCGAAGTAGTTCAGACGAGACACAATTATGAAAGTGACAAAGCCCTACGTTCTGCCATTATCTTAGCAGCAGCAGATGACAATCGAATATCAGTGCTAGAAGTTCTCGAAAAATATCCTACCGCAGAAATGCACATAGACGTAGGTAAAATTAACGAAATTGTAGGAAAAGTTAAAGAGACTATCGGTAATTTAGGAGAACTACTCAATTAAATCTACGATTCTGAAGGCGGAGTTATCTTATTAGTATATTCATCAGTATAATGTTGCTGGCCAGTTACCGAATCAACTGCCACAGCCTCTATATATTGACTATCTATAAGAAATGCTCCCTTCTCAAAACGAACAGCCCAATAATTTCCTGCTTTGCAACTTAAAATGGTGCCTACTTCACCCAAACGCACTACATTAGGGGGACGTAATATGGGCATCGATTCAGCAGTTTTGATGTATGGTGGTTGAACGACTAATCTGACTTTTTGGCCAACAGAAAATTCATTTTCCATTTATTATACTCCCATAATATTTGCTTTTTTATTTCTTATCATAAAGTTGGTCATCCCCCCTCTCGGTCATTTCAGTTATCAGTTATAGCAATCGAAACAAAGGGCGCGGACATTTATAAATGCTCAAACTTAGTTAGGGATTACTTTTGACTTTTGAATGCATGACTTGCGCGTAGCGCTATATCAGTACCTTTGGCCTCAGCCAAAGCCTTAAGACCTGATTTTTTGTTCAAGGGAATTCAAGAGTTTAATATAATTAATTTTAGTCAAGTTACAAAAAGCTGCCATAAGTCTAGGGAAGGTACTACAATAGATATGGCGAGTATGAAATTGTAGGGGGTAATGATCGTGGCTACAGGTCGTCGCGTTTCCAGGGTTGCTTCATTAATCAAGCAGGAAATCAGCCAGATGTTGCTCCATGGTATCAAAGATAACCGCGTGGGTATTGGTATGGTCAGTGTCACAGATGTAAATGTTTCTGGAGACTTACAACACGCTAAAATATTTGTAAGTATCTATGGGTCTGACCAAGTAAGGTCTGAAACCATGGCAGGTTTAAGGTCTGCCACTGGCTATGTCCGTAGTGAGTTAGGCCATAGAATACGTCTACGTCGAACTCCAGAAGTTATCTTTATCGAAGACCGCTCTCTAGAGCGTGGGACTGAAATTATATCACTGTTAAACCAACTTTCCCAAGAACGGCAACAAGAGGAAACAGAAGATATTACCGAATAATTAATAATTAATAATTAATAATTAATAATTAAATAATTCAAGTTTAAAGCCTCTCCTTTCCAGGGGAAAAAAAGAAATTTTTTTCTTTGATCCTCAATCCTTTCCCTAAAAGCTATCCCTTATAAGGAACTCCTGAAACCCTTGTAGGAGGGTGGGGAGAGGGGGAAGAGGGGGAAGAGGGGGGAGTAAGAATCTTGGGGTGCATTTCTCACTTCTTTATGTCTAATTCAATACATT
>NZ_JAAHGT010001221.1 GCF_010672385.1 Okeania sp. SIO2F4 | reverse complement strand
AGTCATGGATGGAGTGATAGGGAGGGGAGAAAGAGGACAATACAGTACAGAACGTATTAAATTTAACTCTTGAACTTTAATGTAACTTTTCGTTACATAGTGAGAAATTTTCCCGCCGACCTACTTATTATGGATAAATTATCAATTATCCCCGCTATTCCCTGATTCCCTGTTCCCTCTTTTCTAGAGAATCAGCAAATCCTAATTATCCATTATCAATTATTCATTATCCATTATTTCTTATCTATTAATAACCAAACCAATAACAATAAAAATAATCTTGAGATTGCTTCCTTCCACGGAGTGACCGTCGCAATGACAAACATTTAATTTATCTATTAATTATCAAACCAATAACAATAAAAATAATGCCGATAAATCTACCTAGAGAAACTTTTTCTCTTAACCAAAACTTCGCGCCTAAAATACTACAAACATAAGTTAATGCTGTTGCCGGACGGACAAAACTAACATCTGCCCAACTTAACACCGAAATGAATGATAAAAAAGCAATTGTTTGACAAAAAACTCCAACAATAATTAACTGATTTATGATAATTTCACCTATTTGCTGAAATAGACTTTTGATAGATTTTAAATTTACCTCTCCAATTTGTTTCATCCCTCTAGCAAGACATAAATCTCCAGTTGAATCAGCCAAAGCAATAATAACGATCGCTAACCAAGTTTTAGACTGATAAAAACTCAAAGATAATCCCACCAAAGCCAGGTTAAAATCCTGATTTTTTCTATCTTCATATAGACTTTTACTTAAACCAACAATTAATACACCAATAGTTATAATCAAAGTTCCGATTAATCTGATATTTGAAATTGTTTCATCTAAAATCAACCAAGCAAATAAAGCATTTAACAAATAAGTTAAAGAGTGCATGGAAAGTACATAACTCAGGTCAAGTTTAGAAATAACAGTTAGATATAAACCCAGAGAAAGCATCAGAAAAAATACCCCTAACCAAATCCAAAAATTTGTTAGTAAGTAAATTATTAATGGTATCCAACTTTCAGAATTAACTAGATTAACTTCCCCAAATTGTTTCATGGCTTTACTTAACCAAATATCTCCTAAAATCTGGGTAATATTCAACAGAAATAGTAAGATTAAATTTGCCATAAGAATTAGGGAAGTAGGAGAGTAGAGTTTTTAAGAATAAGTAAGTAGTAATTACCCTCTTTTCCTAGAATCCTTAAAAACATTGCTAAACTTTACTTAATTACTTAATAACTGAAGCCTTGAGGAAGTATAGCATTATTTTTCGGAATTGGTGTAGCTCCTCCTGAAATATAATGAAAGTTAACTGCGGAAATTTCTGCGAAAATATATTTCTTATACTGAAAATAATATGACAGAAGAGAAGATGTCTGGTTTATTACCAGTATTTAAGTGTGAAAATTCTCAGCCTAGAGGTGATATTGTTTTTGTTCATGGTTTGGCTGGCCATCCCTGGGGGACATGGCATCCTCAAGGCAAAAGGGATAATTCAAGATTTGGACTTTTGGCCGTTTTGGTTGGGAGAAGAACTACAAGCAGATGGAATAGATGTTAATGTCTGGACTTTTGGATATATTGCCCCTCGCTCTAAATATTCTGGTCAGGGAATGTCGCTTTTTGACCAAGCAAGTAATTTACTGAAATATCTGGATATTAAGGGTATAGGCACTCGCCCACTGATATTTGTGACTCATACTATGGGTGGTCTGGTTGTCAAAGAAGTAATTAATACAGCTCAAAATTTTTATCATAAAGAAGTCTTTATTGAACAGACTAAAGGGATTGTTTTTTTGTCTACTCCCCATCAAGGCTCATATTTGGCTGATTTTATTGATAAATTCGATGTCTTAACGAGAACTACAGTAAATGTTAAGGAACTAAAAGCGCATACGTCTCAGTTAAGCAAACTTAATGAATGGTATACAGAAAATGTTGAGAAATTGGGAATTAAAACTGAGGTATTTTATGAAACTCAGTCTATCAAAGGAGTTTTAGTTGTGGATAGAGATAGTGCTAACCCAGGGATTCAGGGTGTTATATCAAATCCGGTAGCATCGGTATAATAAAATTAAACCTGATAAATTAAGGGATAAACAGTAAAAGTTGGGCGATACTGCGCTCCGCAACGCTCCGCGAACGCCATACTGAGATTGTTAAAACTACAACCACACAAAAGTATTGAAGAGTTAGACAGGACTTAGGCAGGACCCCCATATCTGGTAGCTGTCCCCACAGATAGTGTATTGCCTCAGAGTGGGGGTAAG
>NZ_JAAHGT010001220.1 GCF_010672385.1 Okeania sp. SIO2F4 | reverse complement strand
TTCTCAAACTTTAAGGGAATGGACGGCAGAAAGTGAGATTAATTTTCATAGTATTGCAGTTGGTTCTGATACTAAGGTTGGGAAAAATAAGAGAAAATCTAAAAATGATGATATGACGGATATTACAGTTAATGATTTAGCTTTTCCTCCTACAACTAATGCTCAAGATATTATTGAATCTTATCATGCTTTTAATTCCTCTCAACCCCCCTTTGAAAGGAGGGAGGAAGAAAAAGAAAAAGTGCCTTTGAAAAGAGGGAAAGAAGAAAAAGAAAAAGTATCCTCGAAAAGGGGAGATAAATTTGAAGTCCCCCTTACCGAAAAATTAATAATTAATAATTAATAATTAAATAATTCGCGCCTTGAAGCCTCCCCTTGGATAGTGGAAAACAAAGAAAATATTCCTTATATTCAATCCTCTCGGTTTTAACCTTCTTGTAATTATCAATTATCCATTATCCATTAATGAAAAAGGGGGATTTAGGGGGATTATTAACTGTTATTTTTTCTACTTATCAATCTATTCAAGCAATATCTGAAGCTCAAAAAATTGGTTTATACCAGTTTTATATGAGGTTGCATAGAATTTGAAATTCATTAAATCGATCTATATCTATCTACACTTACCTGCGGTCAATTATGCTTGAAATATTATTCTATGCAGCTTCATTTCAATTTGGTATTACCAGAATTGGATTTAATTATCTGTGATGAGGCACATAGAACTACAGGGGTAACTATTGCGGGAACGGATGAATCTTATTTTGTGAAGGTTCATAATCAAGATTTTATTAAGGTTAAAAAACGGCTTTATATGACAGCAACTCCGAAACTTTATAGTGATGATACTAAAGTTCAAGCGAGGGAAAATGATGCTTTTTTATGTTCGATGGATGATTTGGATATTTACGGTCAATAATTTCATCGTTTGGGTTTTGGTGAAGCTGTTAGTACGGGTTTATTAACTGATTATAAGGTGATGGTTTTGGCAGTTGATGAAAAATTTGTTAGTGCTACTTTTCAACAACAGTTAGCTGATGCTAATAATGAGTTAAATTTGGATGATGCTGTAAAAATTGTTGGTTGTTGGAATGGTTTATCAAAACGTTTACTTAAGGATGCGACTGGGGAGGAAATAGAAGATAATTATCCGATGAAGCGGGCGGTTGCTTTTTCCCGGAGTATTAAAGATTCCCAAAAAATTGTCAAATTATTCACCGATCTTATTCAGCAATATCAACAGTTAAATCCTGATGATGAGGAATTTTTACAATGTGAATTAACTCATGTTGATAGTACACAAAATTCTTTGGAAAGAAATGACAAATTAGAATGGTTAAAAGCTGACACTAATACTCAAGAAAATATCTGTCGCATTTTGTCTAATGCGCGGTGTTTATCGGAAGGGGTGGATGTTCCGGCGTTGGATGCGGTTATTTTTCTTACTCCTCGAAACTCTGTGGTGGATGTGATTCAGTCTCTGGGGAGAGTGATGCGGAAAGCTGAGGGGAAAAAGTATGGTTATATTATTTTACCTGTGGGTATTCCGGCAGATATTTCTCCTGATGTGGCTTTAAAGGATAATGAAAAATATAAGGTAATTTGGTAACTTTTACAGGCATTACGGGCACATGACGATCGGTTTAATGATACTGTTAATAAAATAGATTTGAATAAACGCCGTCCTGAACAAGTTAGTATTGTGGGAGTTGGTGTTCATTAATGGATAATGGATAATGGATAATGGATAATTACCTCTCCCTAAAAGAGAGAGGATTGGCTAAAAGGAAAAGATTTATTTTTTCCCCTATCCAAGGGGAGGCTTCAAGGCGCGAATTATTTAATTATTTAATTGTTTAATTATTAATTATTTCGGTAAGGGAAAAGATAATTTTGCGGGTACAAATGTAGATAGTTCCTATAAACAATTGGAGTTAAACTTAAATTTTCCTGTGGAAGAATGGCGAGATGCTATTTATGCGAAGATTGTTGTTAAATGTGGTAATCGTCCTTATTGGGAAGATTGGGCAAAAGATGTGGCGAAAATTGCTGAAAATCATATTTCTAGAATTAAAGGTTTATTGGTAGGGGCGAATGAAAATTTATCTATAAAACAGGTTTTTGATGATTTTTTAGCAGGGTTACATCAAAATATTAATCCTAATGTAACTGAGGGTGAAGCGATTGAAATTTTGTCTCAACATTTAATTACTAAACCTGTTTTTGATGCTTTGTTTGAAGGGTATGAGTTTACTAAGTTTAATCCGGTTTCTCAGACGA
>NZ_JAAHGT010000122.1 GCF_010672385.1 Okeania sp. SIO2F4 | reverse complement strand
CATCAAAGAAGTATTACCTGTATACTAGCAGTAGGGGTGTGGAACACTATACGATCGTCCCTATCAATTATCAGTTAATGGAGGCGGACTTCTCTCAAAATTTATGAAATGGGGGAGGCTTTGAACCAAGATATTTAATTAATAATTATTAATTATTGAATGTACTTCATAGTTGTGGGAATTTATATATATTGTTCAATAAATATAAAACTTGTGTACCTAACAACAATCAGAAACACTATAGTCTGATAAAAATCATATTTTTGCTGAAAAATAATATATAAATAACGATTCAATATCATTAAAATAAATCAGAAAAAATGCAAAGTAATCCCTATAGTTGGATAGAGTCATCCCTATCAACAATACATAAAGCAAACTGGTATCGTTCGGTCAAAACTATTGAAAGTATTCCCGGTGCAATAATTAAATTAGAAGGAAAAAAACTAATAAATTTTGCCAGTAATGATTATTTAGGATTAGCAGGAGATAAGCGTTTAATTGCAGCAGCTATCGAAGCTACAAAAGAATTTGGTACGGGTAGTACAGGCTCCCGTTTATTAACAGGTCATCGAGAAATACATCAGGAATTAGAACAAGAAATATCTAAATTAAAACAAACAGAAGCAGCATTAGTATTTAGTTCAGGATATTTAGCAAATATAGGTGTAATATCTTCAGTAGTCAGTCAACGTGACTTGATTTTCTCAGACAAATATAATCATTCTAGCCTCAAAAATGGAGCTATTCTTAGTGGTGCAAAAATTGTCGAATATAATCATAACAATATTGAAGATTTGGAAAATAAACTAGAACAAGAACGAGAAAATTATCGTCGCAGTTTAATAATTACAGATAGTGTTTTTAGTATGGATGGCGATTTATGTAAATTGCCATTCTTATTAGATTTAGCAGCAAAATATAATAGTATGCTCTTAGTAGATGAAGCTCATGCAACAGGAGTATTTGGAATTAATGGAGGAGGTTGTGTTGAATATTTTAATTGCACAGGAAAAGAATTAATTCAAATTGGTACTTTGAGCAAAGCATTAGGAAGTTTAGGTGGCTATGTTGCTGGCTCAAAAAAATTAATAGAATTTCTCAGAAATAGAGCGCCGAGTTGGATATATACAACAGGTTTAACTCCTGGGGATACTGCTGCTGCTTTAACAGCCGTAAACATTATTAAAAAAGAGCCAGAACGTCGTGTTAAACTATGGCAAAATGTGGAGACTCTAAGAAATTTATTAGAAACAGAAAATCAGCTTTTTTGCAGAGGGAAAAAAATCTCGAATTATGAATCACCAATTATTTGTTTTCCTTTAAAGAATGCAACTGAAGCATTAATAGTAGGAGAAAAGTTAAAAAAAACAGGAATATTTGCTCCTGCTATTCGCCCCCCCACTGTTAATACCAGTCGCATTCGCATTTCATTAATGGCTACCCACGAAACAATCCATCTTCATAAATTAGTAGCAGCATTAATTAATTTTAATAAGTGAGAAATAAGGGGGGTGGAAAGAGAGCATAGGGAATGGAGGAGAAGTTGAATATCTGGTCTATTTTTCTTAGGTGGGAAAGATTGACAACTTAGGGACTTCCAAATAAAAAATTATCCCATGACAACCAGAAAATAGTCGGGAAATATTGACTAAAATATATCTAGTTTTCCTAGAGTAAGAACTTTTCTTCTTAGTCATAAAATTAAATTCATCCCATTCCTATCTATCAGTAAATCTCAAAAAGGGAATAGTTAGAGATTCGCAAGTAGGAGGAAGACAAGAAGACACAACTATTGGAACCACAAAATAGTCGGGAAATATTGACTAAAATATATCTAGTTTTCCTAGAGTAAGAACTTTTCTTCTTAGCCATAAAATTAAATTCATCCCATTCCCCCAAACCTTAATACGTTGTTGACAAACACTCTATAATTTTAAACACCTACCTATTTAAACAACTATGATAAATTATATTCGTTGCTCAAAAAATCCAGAATTTTTTGTACTACTATATCTGGCATTTGTTCAGGTAAATTATCCTGACCAGAATTAATTAAATTAAGTTTAGCCATCGGCAATAAATCAGTATAGTATTTACTCATAGATAGAGCAATATCTGTATCTTTATAACCTTGTAAAATCAACGTTACTACTTTTAAAAAAGCTAAATTTTCTGCTAATAATTCAGCTTTTATTTCTGCCCACCTTCGCTGGAATAAAATTTTATTTCCTGTTGAATTAAGCAGAAATTTTTGTCTTATTTGTAGTAGTTGCTTGACCTTACCATGAATACCTAGTAGCCTAGCAAAAGGATATATTAATCGCAAAATCAAACACAAAAAAGAAGGTCTCGGAGCTAACCAACGAAACAATTGCCAACGTAGTTTTACATCAGGAATATCAATTCCTTCAGGAGATAATAAAATTAAACCCAATAATTTATCTGAATATTTAAGAGCATAACTGGCAGCTATCCAACCTCCGAGAGAGTGACCAACTAAATATACCTTCTCTAAGTTTAAAGCAGCTATATATTCAGCCAAAGATTCTACCATTTCACTAATTGAGTAATGAGTAGAAGAAAATTGCGACTCACTAAATCCAGGTAAATCTGGTGCAAAACAATGATAATTTAGACTCAATTCCTCCATAATTGATAACCACTGACTACTGTCATACCAAGTTCCATGTAGAAAAATTATATAATTTGAACCAGTACCAATTTCACGCCAAAATAATAGCCCACTAGACAAATTGACACGAGAATTAAGCCATACAAAGTGCATAAATATTCAATTGGAAAATTTCACAGATATCTCATACCATTTCACGGAAGTTAAAAGCGAGTGCGTAATTCTGAGATTTCCATTTCCTGCGGAAACGCTCCGCGAACAGAATGTAAGACGCACATCTGACACTCAAAACTCAAAATTAATATCAATTTGAAAAAAGAATGTTACGCATAATAAGAGGAATTAAAATACTTTACATGAAATGTTCCTTTGAGTAAACAGAGAAGATAAATGGTAATAAATGGTATTTAAGCTATTCATTCTGACTCCTGTACGTAGGCAATCTGATGGCTACCCTACCTGATTCCTAAAAAAAGCCTAACTATTTGTAGCAAACATTTATAATGCTTAGTATTATACCATGCATGAAAAAATAATGTAATGAATAAAAAGGATAATTGAAAGACTTTACATGAAATGTCTCTTTGACTAAAAACAGAAACTCTACTCTAAATAAATGACATTTAAGCTATTTATTCTGAATCCTAACTCCTAGAAATAGGCTAACTATTTATAGCAAACATTTGGTATTAGGTATTGGTGAAAGACGTTCAGTATAAAGTAGTTGTCAAACTAAACATAAATGACTGATAAATGGTAGAATATAAATTTTTTTATTTAATTAATAAATATCTGCAAACAACTTTGTTATCAGGTAAGAGAATAGGTAACCATTCAACTCTTAGCAGTCAGCGCTTCAGCAAATAATGAATAATTTTTTCTCAGGTTAAAGGAGGGTACTTTGAGCGCTAATAGCTGATGGTTGAATGGTTACGAAAATAGAATTACAGCACTTTGCCCGGATAGTGAGGTACAGTTTATTAATTCTCTGTTGCCTGTTGCCTTCTGGAACTGTTGCCTAAAGTTCTAAAGTTTTGTACCTCACCAACTCCGAAACTGCTGTAATTAATTAGAGAAATATTTAAGCTAAAGCTGATAGTTGAATGGTTACGAGAATAGAATTAATTAATTAGAGAAATATTTAAGCTAAAGCTGATGGTTGAATGGTTACGAGAATAGAATTAATTAATTAGAGAAATATTTAAGCTAAAATTGTCAAACCACTCAAATAATCCTTTAATTGTCGATCATAGTCATAACTAAGATCCTCTGGTAAAGATGTAGGTTCAAAAGCTTGAACATGACTAATCTCTAAGGTGTCTTTAACATCCATATTTCCCCGAACATCAGCTTCCACCAGAATATTAATAGAATGTACTCTTGGGTCTCGATCGGGTGCAGAATATACTCCCACCAATCGACGAATTTTTACTAATTCTAACCCTGTTTCTTCAAATAACTCCCTTTTCGCGGTAGTCGAAACATCTTCGCCCCATTCAACCATACCTCCTGGTAGAGCGTATTGATTACTGTCGCGGCGACGAACTAAAACTATTCGGCCATCAGGTAAAATAGGAACTATACTGGTACCCGTAAGAGGATGGCGGAATATTAAGCCAAGTACAGTTTGTCCAACTTGCCATAATCTACGCATAGGCTTAGGTATTAAAGCTAAAATAGAAAGCACTTTCAGTAATTATTTTTATATTTATAGCCAACAAAAATTTAATTTTTCAACTTAGATTAAATTCTAAATTAATGATGTTTTTTAGTAAGCATTCAGCTATCATCTATGAGCTTCTCAGACATGATAAATTATTGCCTTTGAAGGAGGAATAAATATGGCAAGATTGAGCGATAATTAAAAGTTACTATCAAAGCATATTAAGTAGAGCATGGTAAATTTTGTACGCTATGTATCAAATTTTAAATTAGCTAAAAAATCACTTACCCAATAATTAATAATTATTAATTATTCAGGTTAAAAGCCAACCCTTTCAAGGAGAAAAAAATTCCTAGGATATTTCCTTATATTCAATTCCGTTACAGTTTTAACCAGAGGTAATTATCCATTATCCATTATCCATTAATGAAATAACTAGCTTAAAGCGTTTGATGGCTAAATATGCAACGTCTTTTTTTTAGCTTACTCTACTTATGAATAAGAATTACAGAACTTTTGAGGATAGTGAGGTACAGTTTAATACTAATCTCTATTCCCTATTCCCTATTCCCTAAACTCGTAAAACTTTGTACCTCATCAACTCCAAAACTGCTGTAAATAAAGTCCAGAATTTTTTTGAAAGAAGTCAGATGATATGAAGTTTAGGCAATTTAACTTGTCTAGATAATAAAATCCTCATTCCTTAGCTAATTTTCCCTATTAATTCAAAAGCTTTTGCTGCAGTATCCTCCAGTAAAAGCTATTTGCCCAGGATGACTAAAGAAAAGCCAATTGCTAATACTTCAATACTTACGTGATTTAAACTAATTAGGGCTTACTGATTAAATATACAAGCATTTACATTCTAATGGTTTGAGAAACTAATGGTCTAGAAAAAGTACCAGCTTTTGTGTTGATAAAGCTGAAAAATTAAGCATTTTGGAGTAACGCGAGGCAGAAAATTTAAGTGGCTATGATGAACGACTACCTCTTCTACAACTCCCTGCTCCTCCTAATTCTTAACTACTCCCTACTCCCTCCGACCTACTCCCTACCTCAACAAAAAGACTTTTGAGCGCAAACCCTAATTAATTATAAGTCAAACACAACTAAGTTATAGTCTTGTTTTCCTTTAGTTACAGTTCAATCTATATAATAGATCATATTTTTCTCCACAGTATCATATCTAGTCCAATTCAGATACTGTCTTTCCTAAAATCAAAAAATGGCTGAAGTTTCTTTTGTCGAACAGTTATGGCGAGGGCAATTTTTCAGTCAATATTTCCAACATAAAAGCAAGTCAAAACCTTGACAATTTTAATAATGTAGGTGAAGCAAATTATCATCAAAAGCTTCGTAGAACATTGGACATATTATTATATCCCGATCAATTTCTAGTTAATCAATTTTTGACAATCCCGTATCAGTTTTTATTGGGTTGCACTGCCAGTTAACCCAACCTAATGCTTTGTCAAGCCTTAAATGTTGGTTTAGGATTTTCCAGAAAAACCAATATTTAACCTTGATTTTGCCATTTTTATATGACCTTACTTTAAGCTTGACACCCCACTACTTTAAAGTTAGCAATAGAAAGATAAAATCAACTTTCGACTTTTGCATTTTGACTTTTATTCTGGTGATGGGCAAACAAGCAAATAAATAAATTTGGGCGTCGTCATCTTTTACACTTCTTGATTGCCCATTGCCCATCACCAACAGTTAATTGTAGTTAATCTTCTAGACTATCTATACTGAGGGGTACCATATCACCATTATTCGTAAGTCCTAATAACATTCCTTCACTTGGTCGTATCACTTTGCCAGTAAGTACACATCGTTCCTCTTGTTGAGCTGTTGCAGGTAGACTAGCTCGAATATCCGAATTGGACAACTGTGGCTGATAATCGCCAGACTTTTGCTGGACATAAGTCCAGAGGATATCTCGAATTAGAGCTTGATAGCCTTTATTATTGGCCAGTTTTTTCAGTCTATCCTTTAGCTCTTTTTCCAGACGAATGCTGGTAACTTCCATATCAGTAGTTGAGGTTTTGGGAATTGTGTACATGATTTTTTTTCTCCTTAAAATTTAGGTAGACATCTCTGTAATATTAGTGTAGTATAAAAAAGGTTAGATTTGAAACCAACTTTTTGAGAGCCTTCTTGTGAAATTTTTATTTATCCAAGCCATCGATCGGTCAAACAGCAACCTATTCAAGTGTTGTGCGACTACTTCATGGTTAAGTTTGGGAAAAATCTTATGTGATGGAAGAGATTTTGCCATTGATTATGGAGGCTTAGGACTAATCGAAAAAATTCATCACATTTTTCAGATTGAATGGCTAAATATCAGGTCAAATCAATTAGGAAGGGGAAGGTACAGACCGAAAATATCTGTACATAACTCAGACTAAAAGGTATAAATATCTTTTTTCTAGCCCCCGCTTCCGAATAAACAGAAGCAGGGGCTGTTAGTTTTAGATAGGATCGGGAAATAAAGAAATAAAAGTGAATTTTTGAATTTGGACAATCAATTGAGAAACCAGTCCCTATACAAAATCTAAAATTTTAAATTAGGAGCTGATTGCTAGTATCAATCTGGTGGCAATTTCAGGTAATAACTGACACTCAAAATGGGGATTTTTTTTACTTGACAAAAAAATAGTTGACAATGTGGTTGGAGGTGATTTGATTGTACGCCAAAAAACTTGAATTAAAACTCAGTAACCAAGAGCGCTCAAAAATGGCTCAATGTGCTGCTTATGCTCGTTTCGTTTACAACTATGGCCTCAGTATGGTTAATGGAACTTCTGGCATGACCAAAGTTAACAAGTGTGGTCAGAAAGTTAGCTTGAGTTACTCATTACGCATTTTAGAAGCAAAAAAAGTTTTTACTAACTATGTCAAAAAGCAACCAGAATATGCTTGGATAAATAATTATTCATCTCGCATTTATCAAAGTGCTTTTCAACATCTAGGTGAAGCATTTAAACGGTATAAAGAAGGCATCAGTAAATATCCTAAATTAAAAAGGAAAAAAGACCGACAATCTTTTACGGTTTATGACGGTAATGGAAAAGTTAAAATTAACCCTGGTAAAAAAATTAAAATACCAACATTAGGGACTTTTCGATTATGGGAATCAATTCCTTACACCACAGCAAGTCAGACTTTTACTATTAGTAGAACAGCGGAAAAATGGTTTGTTAGTTTTAGTATTGAAACGTCTTTGTTGCCAGCTCATTCCCTATTAGATGAGCGTAGTGAAGAAACTTTTGGTATAGATGTTGGGGTCAAACAATTTGCAAGTATAGGGAACCTAGAATTGGGGGAAAACGCTCTGGTAAGTCTCCCAGGCTCTATTAAACTAGAGCAATTAAAAATAGCTAAATTTCAATGGCGCAATAGGAATAAACAACTAGGAGGTCAAGGTAAACCACCTTCAAAAAATGGGATTAAATATTACAAAAAACTCGCGAAGTACCATGGTCGTGTGAAGAACCTGCGTAGGGATTTCATAGAGAAAACTACTACAAATTTAGCTAGTAAAGTTAAGCACGTCTGCGCGCGAAAGTTTAAATGTTAAAGGCATGATGCAAAATGGTAAATTAGCGGCATCAATAGCAAGGCTTGGGTTTTATGAATTTAGACAACGATTAACAACCAAAATCGTTGGTTCTGGTGGGACAGTAGTGCTGTAGGGACGTTGCATGCAACGTCCATACTGACCAGTGGTTTCCATCATCGAAAACTTGTCATAATTGCGGTCATATTCATCAAGAATTAAAGCTAAAAGACCGCACCGGGGAATTGTCCTCACTGTAGAATGAGAATAGACCGGGACTTGAATGCGGCGCTGGTGTTATCTCAGTATGGGGAAGTTAATCAATAAGCGTAGGGTAGGCATGACCCGAATTTACGCTTGTGAACTGGAAGAGGGCGGCCTCCCAGGTTGAAGCAAGAAACAAACATCTTTGACTGGCATTACCAGGTTTTACCTAGTGAATGCCGGAATTGTATAGGTATTGTATAGCAGGTAAAGCAGTGACCAGTATGACTCAAGTATTAAACCAATCTGTAGTAGTATTTTCTCAGAATTACCTACCCATGACCCGCGTAAATATCAAGCGGGCGATCGCTCTGTTGGTGACTGGTAAAGCTGAACCTCTAGATTTTGATAATGGAAGTGGCTGGCCTGTGCGTTCTCCTAGTTTGGTTTTGTATGTGCCTGAACAAATTCGCTTAACGATGGCCTCCCAAGAACGAGTGTGGAAAGTTCCTCCGGTCAACCGAAGGGAAGTATTAAAGCGAGATCATCATCGTTGTCAATATTGTGGCACTACTAAACGTTTAACCTTAGATCATGTTATTCCTCGCTCGAAAGGTGGTAAACATAGTTGGGATAATGTAGTTACAGCTTGCGAGAGGTGCAATGCTTTTAAAGGTAGTCGTACTCCCACTGAAGCAGGGATGAAATTATTACATCAACCGAAAACACCAATACATCCGACTATTGCATTTGCTGAACAGTTCTGGCGCGAACGGCAACACGAGGTTTAGAAGTTCCTATTTTTTTTGCAGCAGAAGACCTGAAAAGTTGCTTATAAGTTTCGTTAGTTCTAGTGAAGTAACTAGAGCTAAATTTTGATGCCGTTATTTGAGAAGAGAATGGCAAGGAAATTCTTCTATAGCAGGGAATAGGGAACAGGGAACAGGGAACAGTTGAAAAAAACATTTCCTAGTCTAAGATTTATCATCAGTCTATGTCCTAACCAAATTCTTTCTTAGCTATAGATGCCAGATGTTGTAAACAAAACTAATTTCAATAACTGCAAAGAGTTTTGAGTTTTGAGTTATAGATTAATTACTCAATAACATCCGAAGCTCTTCACATTAAAAAAGGAGAGACCACCGGGAATGCTAAAGTTGACTTATACTGAATCTGGCTTTTATATGGAGCGTTTAGCTCAATCTCCCGAACAGTTGGTAGCACTGCGGGTAATGTTGGCTATGCGAGTTGGTCAAAAAATTGTAGTTGAACCAAGTTCTGCAGCTTTTTTGCTACCTGCAAGTTTACCTGAGTTGTCGATGCTAGAGGTAGCTGTACAGAAGGAGGGTGGAGAAGATATTGCCCTTTGTGTTGCTGATGATGAATTTGTGGAAGTTAGTTTAGGAGGAAGTTGGATTACAGTAGATCCAGAACAAGAAAATGGAATTTTTCTTACTACCTTGAGCGATCGGATTGAGTTGTTACTTTTGAAGTTATGGCAAGCAACTGAGGCGAATGCGTCAGTGAGTCAGGAAGCAAATGATTGGTAAAATTGTAAATAGGCAATATATATAAGTAAGAATGTAGGGATGTTCGATGGAACTTCCCTACAAGAATTTCAGGCAATATTTATTTGTTGGAGATGTCTTTTCTACTTTAGGACTTATCCAAATAAACTTGCTTGCTACAAGAAGCTTATGTTTGAACAATAGACATCTATCTGGATAACTGGGTTTCTGGGTTCGGGTGGGTAAGTTCTGTATTTGTTAAATTGAGCGATCGCTAGCCAAAATATTTAACCTCTAAGACTAAATCTGAAAAAGTAATCCTATAGTTGGAGACTAGGAAAAGTAACCATGAAAAGAACTAAAGTTAGTGAATATCAAGGATTGATTCCAGCAAATAATATTTAGAAATAGAAAATCAAAATATAGCAATTCCCAAGAAGCGTGAAGTACAAAATTCTTTGGTTTTAGGCAATAGGGAACACTTAACTGGGAACGGGGAATAGAATACAAATAAAGATAGGTGTACCTCATTAGGCTGAGAAACCCTATATAGTAAATTTTTTGATAATTGGTATTAGAGGTAGTACCAAAATTTCCTCTTTTTTGTCACCAATGCGATCGCTAATCATCCAAAAGTAGTTTGAAATTAAAAATTAGATAAGAGGCACAAACTATATATTTAACTTATCACGTCAGCCATTAAAATTGTTTATTTTAATCAAACAAGCTCCGATTTTCCCCAAATTATTACAAAATATTTCACGCACTTGCGTTATTTCAAGCATTTGTATCATAATATGTACATAAGGTATTGTGCCAATGTTGTATTTAAAAGTAAAAAAATCTGTTTGGAAAAAGCTAAAACCAAGTATTTACGTTAATATCATCCTAAGTCTTCACATTTTTTGCCAAGGTGAATAACCTCAAAACGATAAATTTTAGATGAGTAGAAATGCTTAAGTAATTATGGCTATTGACAGATAACTTGTTATAGGGTAAAAAAATTGCTTTTCCAGATTGAAATAGAATATTTTAGGAATGGTCAAAAATAATAGAATCGATTTAGAAATCTGAAATTGAAAGTAGTTTGTAGTAAAAAAATAATCTTACTTGAGTTGTCAAATACTGTAGATTTCCTAGAATAAATTTTTTGATGAGATTTTTCTAACTTTTTCCTTCTTCCTTCTTGCTTAAATTTTTTTCTCAGAGCGATCGCCAATCAAAATATCTCAAGTCAAATTACAAAGGCGATTATGAAAAATTATAAATCTGAAATCTGCTCGAATATAAGAAGTTTAAGTGGGTAGAATAAATTTATTTATGAGATTTTTCCAATTTATTTTTTATTGCTTCATGCCATGTCTTACAGTGAATTTTCTCTCTCACAATTAGAATCTGAATTTAATCTGATAGTTCAGGAACGAGTAGATTTATTCAAGTCGATAGAATCTGTAAATCCTAGTGATTTACTGAAAGAAATTTTAGCTGAAAATATTCCTTTAGCATTAGAAATAGATACAGAAAAAGCGCGTTTCCTGACGGAATGCTCCGCAAACAGAATTGATTGTTTCTCCAATTATTGTGGAACTTAGAAAATACTTTAATCGCCAGATTAGTTTGTTTTCTGGAACAGAGTTTAATGTGGATAAAAGCAAGGGATTAACGGGAAGATGTGATTTTATAATTAGTTATTCTCCGAAACAGTTAGAAGTGACTGCTCCTGTAGTGACAATTGTTGAAGCAAAAAACGATAATATTAAATCTGGATTGTCTCAATGTATAGCAGAAATGGTAGCAGCTCAGTTGTTTAACCAACAAAAAAACAATCAAATTTCTTGTGTTTATGGAATTGTGACAACTGGTAGTAATTGGAAGTTTTTAAGGTTGATAGAAAATCAAGTTGAAATTGAAGCGGGTGAGCATTTTATTGGGAACTTAGAATCTCTGTTTGGAATTTTAATTTATATCATTAAAGAGGGAGTAGGGAGTAGGGAGTAGGGAGTAGGGGAAAATATATTGATAATTACAGAATTTCAGATTTTTGGTTTTGAGTGTTCCAGGAGAAAACAAATCTTTGAAGAATGAAGAATTATCGGTTGTTTTGAACAAAGTTTGAGTAAGACTTATCCATAGGAGTCACCTAATAAAAATTAGAAAAATGTGGGGTTTCGGTTCCTCAACCTAACCTACGGAATTTCAGATTTTTGGTTTTGAGTGTTCCAGGAGAAAACAAATCTTTGAAGAATGAAGAATTATCGGTTATTTTGAACAAAGTTTGAGCAAGACTTATCCATAGGAGTCACCTAATAAAAATTAGAAAAATGTGGGGTTTCGGTTCCTTAACCCAACCTACAGAATTTCAGATTTTTGGTTTTGAGTGTTCCAGGAGAAAACAAATCTTTGAAGAATGAAGAATTATCGGTTATTTTGAACAAAGTTTGAGCAAGACCTATCCATAGGAGTCACCTAATAAAAACTCTAAAAATGTTTTGAGCAAGACCTATCCATAGGAGTCACCTAATAAAAACTCTAAAAATGTGAGGTTTCGGTTCCTTAACCCAACCTACAGAATTTCAGATTTTTGGTTTTGAGTGTTCCAGGAGAAAACAAATCTTTGAAGAATGAAGAATTATCGGTTATTTTGAACAAAGTTTGAGCAAGACCTATCCATAGGAGTCACCTAATAAAAACTCTAAAAATGTGAGGTTTCGGTTCCTCAACCTAACCTAATGTGGGGTTTGCGTTCCTCAACCTAACCTAGGGAATTTCAGATTTTTGGTTTTGAGTGTTCCAGGAGAAAACAAATCTTTGAAGAATGAAGAATTATCCGTTGTTAAAAAGAAACTTTGAGTAAGATTTATCCATCAGAATAACCTCAGAAAAATTAGCAAAATATGGGGTTTCTGTAAGAATAAACTCAGAAAAATGTTGGGTTTCGATTCCTCAACCCAACCTACAATATTTAAGATTTTTGGTTCTAACTTAGTCTTTACCAAAATAGTCACAAGATAGGTAAAATCTGCTTCTACTGGCGATATTTTCAGCAACTTTTCTGCGACCTTTAGCTTCCCCAGCATCTCTAGCTTCTTGAATTTTTTCCTCTGTTAAACCTCCTTGCTTGGCTCTAATTTCAGTAAGTTCTAAGTTTTGGCGTTCAGCCTCAATTTTATTTTGTCTCCTTTGATATTCCTCGTCATTCTCGTTATTAGGATAAGGTTTTTCATATTCACAATAGTAAACTGCTGATGCCAATTCTACTTTTTTCAAAAGCTCTTGCTCTTTCTTCTCACTTTGCATATTTCCAATACTTTCACATGATGAAGAGGAAAGAATTACCCCGACTAAAACAGATATCTTGACAATATTGAATTTATTTACGCTATACATAAAAGCAATTTTGATAGATGAATTTGGCTTAACTTTTCTTCCAGTATAATCTTTTGTCTCCAGGCACAGTTAACGTAAAATATCCTATTAAATCTTATGTTTTATAGACGAATACTAATATTAAAGTCTGAAAATGTCGTGAATTGCCGTGTGAAATTAAGTTATAATACCTGAAACTTAACTATATCTGGAGTTTATGACTATTGCAGAGGTATTACAATTAGCAGATCGGTTAGTTTTCGAGGGAACTGGTAAACATTTAGACGATCTTCAACAGGTAGTTATTCAAGGAGTATGGCAGGGAAAAAGTTATAGTCAAATTGGGGAAGAATGTCATCGTAGTGAGAGTCGAGTTAGGGATGTGGGTTATAGATTATGGCAAATTTTATCGGAGCAGTTAGGAGAAGATATTAATAAAAATAATTTTCGCTCAACGATAGAAAGATTATTTATAAATTCATCGTTTATTAATTTGTTTAATCATAAAAATCATCACCATATTTTTAATTTCTGTTCGCCGATATCTGAGCAACCACAACAACAACCAGATATTGAAAATAAAGTTGACTCTATATCCTGCTATGAAGATTTAGGAATAGCACCTAAAATTAATTTGTTTTATGGCAGAAACGAAGAGCTGAAAATTATCTATGATTGGATATTTTTACAAAAAGCTCGTTTGATTAGTGTTTTAGGATTAAGTGGAATTGGTAAAACAACATTAGTGAAAAGATTCGTCGATCTAAACAGTAAATCTTTTGATGTTCTGATGTGGAAAAGTTTAAAATTTCCCCAACCGTTAAATTTGCTTTTAACTGAAATATTCAAAGATTTTTCTCTGGGAAATGATAGTGTCAATCTTAATGAAGAAACCTGGAGAAAGTTTTTTAATATTTTACGCCAGAAAAAATGCTTAATTGTCTTGGATGACGTTCAGAATATTTTTACAGAAAAACAATTTGCAGGGAAGTATCAATCAGAATATAGAGATTACAAAACATTCTTGAAAATGATGACTGAGATTGAACATCAAAGCTGTTTAATTTTAGTCAGTCAAGAGAAATCTCAAGAAATGAAATCTTTAAATGAGGAATTATATCCAATTAAAGTTTTAGAGTTAACAGGTTTATACGAAACAGAGCTTTTGAAAAATCAAGGTTTAGAGAATCCAGAATCTTGGTCTACCTTAATCAAACTCTATGAAGGAAATCCTTTATATTTACAGAATATAGCCGATTTAATTAAAGATGTATTTCAAGGTGATGTTTTGAGTTTTGTCGAGCAGGACGAATTGATTTTAACAGAAGATTTGAAAGATATATTTAATTCATTATTCGATAAATTATCGAATGTCGAACAAAAAATTATTGTGGAAATGACTCAACAAAACCAATAATTTTCCATAGAGACTTTAAAAGAACATTTGTATTTATCATCCACAGATTTGATTAATGGTTTACAATCTTTATCCAGACGATATATTTTACAAACAACTCCTCAAAATAAAAAAATGTTTCAACTTTCTCCAGTCTTTCAAGAATATCTTAAACAAGGTAATAATTTTCATCCATGACAAAACTCTATTTACACGAATTAATTTGACCTTTAAGAATTCAAATTTCCCAATAAATAATTTATTAATATGATCGACTAAACTTTCTTAATTTCCAGTTTTGTCTGTTGAGTTATGCTCTTGGAGTATAGCTACCTAATTATAACTAAAAATTTCTCAGGATAACTATCATAATGCCACCTCGTGATTATGATGATAATACTGTTAAGATTGCTATTCAAAAAGACAGATAGAAAATCACTTATGAGCCTTATCGTCTTAAATTAGTTAAGGGGTAATTTCAGTTATCAGTACCTCTGCCACTCACCCAGAGGCTTGAAATAATGAAATTTATTTTTTTCATCTCCTTAAAAGGGGAGGCACATACCCTCTTTTTTTAGTAAAAATTTATTTGTCTATCTAGGTGCATAACGTCTAATTGTTGTAGAAAAAGGATTAGAAAAAATTGCTATTGAAGTCAAAAGCTTTCGCAATGCTTCAGAAATTAAGGATTTAGAACAAGCTCTTGGTCAATTCGTATTGTATGAACATCTTTTAAATCGTTACGAACCTGAACGAAAATTATATTTAGCTATTCCAGAAGAAGTACGTCAATCAGTTTTTGAAGAAGAGGCTGAAATAGTATTAATAGAAGATCGAATATTACTAATGGATAATGGATAATTAATTCCTTTTGGTGTAATAACTCCAGTGTAAACATTCAGCTATTAGCACTCAGCAAGAGCGCAAATAAGGAATAATTCCTTCTCAGGTTAAAGGAGCATATTTTAGTAGTAATTTTTAGTTCTCCTTGAAGACTAATTTCTTCTTCCAAGATAATGAGATAATGAATTAATATAGCAATTCCGAAAGTTATGAAGTAGAGTTTTTTTTCTTCTTTTCTATTCCCTCAAACCTAAATTTTTTTACCTCACCAGTATAGGAATTTCTATAACTGATAGCTGATAGCTGACAGCTGAATGCTTACACTCCAGTTAAGGAGAAAAAAATAAATAAGCACTGCTTCTCAATTTCCAATTCTCGGTTTTCATTGGGGTAATTATCCATTATCAATTAATTTTGTAGATGTCTATTCTTAAAACTTTTTATTCTAAAAATCGGGTTTCTTTGTGTAAGTCCTATTAACAAAATTAAAGTTCATCACTAATAACTAATAACTGAATTAACTCATCCCTGATAATACTCTCCTCTATTTTTGAGACTAAACCTTTGCTTTAAGTCTTTTTAAAACTGGTTT
>NZ_JAAHGT010001219.1 GCF_010672385.1 Okeania sp. SIO2F4 | reverse complement strand
GTAGCGTGATAAATTTCTTGTCCGCCAAAATCCCAAATATTCATCTGAAAGTTGTGTTGGTTTTTTGTCTGAAAGTTCCACTCATAAACTTCAATTCCTTTAGTTGTATCTTCATCTTGTAGTTGATAGTCTGGATTTTGAATTTTATTAGCTAAAGTTGTTTTACCTGCTCCGCCTTCTCCAAGGATTAGTAATTTTGCTTCATAGATATAATCTATTCCTTCTTCTTTTTCTTGTCGGATATATTCTCTAATTGCTTCTATCCCGTTTTGAGCAATTTCTATTGGTGGAGTTTCCAGAGGATTATCTACTAAATAAATAAAAGTTAAATTAGTGAGTTTAGTTATTGATTCTGGGATAGTTGTTAATTGATTATTACTTAAATCAAGCTCAGTTAAATTGGTGAGTTTAGTTATTGATTCTGGGATAGTTGTTAATTGATTATTACTTAAATCAAGATCAGTTAAATTGGTGAACTTAGTTATTGACTCTGGGATACTTTTTAATTTATTTCTATTGAGACGAAGCTCAGTTAAATTGGTGAGTTTAGTTATTGACTCTGGAAAATTTTTTAATTTATTTTCTCCGAGATCAAGCTTGGTTAAATGAATAAGTTTTGTGATTGATTCTGGGATAGTTGTTAATTGATTATCATGTAAATAAAGCTTAGTTAAGCTTGGGAGTTTTGTAATTAATTCTGGAATTTTTTTTAATTGATTAAAACCTAAATCAAGCTCAGTTAAATTGGTGAGTTGAGAAATTGATTCTGGGATACTTTGGAGTTGATTTGCACCTAAATCAAGCTTAGTTAAATTGATGAGTTGAGAAATTGATTCCGGAATGCTTTTAAATTGGTTACTACCTAAACTAAGCACGGTTAAATTCGTAAGTTGAGAAATTGATTCCGGAATACTTTTAAATTGGTTGCTTCTTAAAGCAAGTTTAGTTAAATTGGTGAGTTGAAAAATTGATTTGGGAATGCTTTTAAATTGATTTCTACTTAAACCAAGTTCAGTTAAATTGGTGAGTTGAAAAATTGATTCTGGGATATCTGTTAATTGATTACCACTTAAACCAAGTTTAGTTAAATTGGTGAGTTGAAAAATTGATTCTGGGATATTTTTTAATTGATTACCACTTAAATCAAGCTCAGTTAAATTGGTGAGTTGAAAAATTGATTCTGGGATATCTGTTAATTGATTATCACTTAAACCAAGTTTAGTTAAATTGGTGAGTTGAAAAATTGATTCTGGGATATTTTGTAATTTATTACGACTTAAGTTTAATACTTCTAGTTGCTCTAATTCCCAAATATCATCAAGAACTTCAGCTAGCTTCTCTAATTTCCAAATATCATCAGGAGATTCATCTAATTTTGCATTACCTCTATTAGAATAACTACCACTTAAATCTAATTTCTTAAGCTCTTTATTTTTAGCTTCTTGTATTCTCTCTTGAAAATGCTGTGGTATATAATTCCGCCGATTTCTTTTAGGAGAAGTCATAGCTCAATCAAATAATTTTTACTATTATTTCACAAGCTACACCTACAAAGGCAAACTTCGATTTTCCGTAACCATTCCTCTGAAAAACAATAGACATCTCTAGAAAAGTTCCTAGACATAGACAAAACCAAGAATTTCATTTATAGTTGTTTTTAGGTAACTTATTTAATTTTATACTACTAAAGTAAACTTAACTATTGTCCAACAGTTGAAAAAAAAATCATGGGTACTAAACAAGCATCTATTTTATTAGGTATCTCCCGTCAACGTTTATTAGTTTTACTGGCTCAAGGAAGAGTTAAAGGAGCCAAAAAAAATGGTAGATTCTGGGAAATTCCAGTTAATCAGAGTGGAATGCCTAGAATAATTCCGGCTCGGCGCGGTCCGAAAGGTATCTGGCGCAAGCAACAATCTACTAAACCTAAAATGATTCATGTTAATCAAAGCAAAATAAAAGGTAATTTTGGTAAACCTCCTGAACAACTTGAACCTGTATTGTCAGTTAAGGATGGCAATCGAAACGATTATGGTTATGACTTATATATTCCAGGTCCTTGCTATATCGTCTATCGACCTTACGAACCAGCAGATTGTGGCGCTCATCTGTGGATTAATACTTATGATCCAGTGCAATTTATAGATACTCAATTTAATCCAGCTACTGCAAGGCAACCTAGCAAACAAATTTACATATAGTCTGGTTTCATTCGTCACGCTCGTTCGTCACCAAAAAATATTTATTCGCTTCACGAAAGCTCAACTGACAATAACTTCAGCA
>NZ_JAAHGT010001218.1 GCF_010672385.1 Okeania sp. SIO2F4 | reverse complement strand
GGTTAGGTTTTTAGGATTCATCAGTGTGATGCAGCACTTCTCAAACAGCTTCTTAGATTAAGATGGAGCGTTAAGCAACTTTTGCAGTTTTCGTACAGGTTCGTAATCTTCGTCTGAAACTAAAGTTTAACCTGCTGATTCAATTCCTCCAATACCGACTAAACCTTCTGGTGCATTAATTAGGGCTTTCTTAAGTGTTGTTTTAAATTCTGCGGGTAGTTGAGTAGAAATAACTATGGGAGAATTCGGAATAGGGTCAGATTCCCAAATAATTTTATACTTATCTTCAGATAATAAACCTTGATTTTCTAACTCTATATAAGTCGGCTTTTCAATGGCAATGGCATCAATTTTTCCAGCTTCCAAAGCTAGTGCATTCTTGTCATGTCCACCTGCATATTCAACCGCTGAAAAATCTTTTTCTGGAATAATCCCTAATGTTTTAAAGTAAGCAGAAGGAACTAGAAATCCAGAAGTAGAAGACTTATTGACAAAGCTAAATCGCTTCCCAATTAGGTCTTGTACAGTGTTAATTCCCGAATCTTTTCTAGTAACAATGACGCTCTTGTACCAGGGACGACCAGTAGTCTTTTCAATATGAGCAACAATGGGTTCTAAGTTTGGGTTTTTCTGTTTAGCTTTAATATAAGTAAACGGTCCGAGATAAGCCATTTTAACTTGACCGCTTACCAAAAAATCAACGGTGGTATCATAATCTTTAGTTAATTTAATTTCAACAGGAATCTCTAATTCTTGTTCTAAATATTTATCCAAGCGTTGAATTCTCTTCTGCTGTTCTTCTGTACTAACAGCAGGTATAACTGCTATTTTTAGTTGAGAGATTTTTCCAGTTTGGGAAACATCTGAAGTATTAGAGATTTGTGGTTCAGAATAAGAATTAGGAATTTCTGTACAAGCTCCATTGAAGATATAAATTACTGCTAAGAATAAGCCACAGTTTTTCAGTTTATTTATTGGGAATTGCATTGATGTTCCTCTTATTGAGTCTCTGGATTCAATTATAGCAATTCTAATACTGGTGAGGTACAAAATTATAGTTTTTAGGCAACAGAAAATAGGGAACAGAAAAGAATCACAAAAAACCGGATCTTAAAAAGAGTGAGAAACACTATATAGCAATCCTATTTTAGTTATAATATTTTGGTGGTAGTTAGGAGTCAGAACTCAGCAGTCAGGAGTTATAATTTCAAGGGTTTTCCCTTTATATTAACTGTTATAAAAATTTTCACAACCAATTTAGGATTACTATATAACAAAACGAATCTAAATCTTTGATAAAACTCTAAATCTGTTTTGAGCAGTAACAAAGAATTAATAATTCCTAAAAGATTTATCTAATTATTTTTCTCTTCTCACTCTTGGTTATTACTGATTATATAGCAATTCCCAAAAAGCGTGAGATACAAAATTCCCTGGTTTTAGGGAACAGGGAACACTTAACTGGGAATAGGAAGTAGGGAGTAGTAATTCTGGTTCCGTAGGAATAAATAAAGAAGAAAAACAACTGTACCTCCGAGAGCTTGGGAAACGCTATACCAATTTTATAAATGTTGGCTACAAATAGCTGGGGGATTTTTGTTTTAGTCAACCCACCCCCAACCCCTCCCTGGAGTGGAAGTCAGGAGTCAAGAGTTAGAATAAATAGCTTTGATACCATTTCTTAGTTCATAACTTATCTAAACCCCATCCTTAAGGGTGGGGTTCTTATCAAAAAGACATCTCCTGTAAAATATGCACGATCGCCCTTATTATTCGTAACATTCTTTTTCAAAATCGTCTGATATTATCTCCAATTGAATACTTATTATTAAGGCACTAAGGGAGTAGGGAAGAAATCGAAATACATCCCTTTTCTTCCTCCCCATTAATAAATACTTGAGATTTTATTGATAAATAATTATCTAGACATTATATTACTTGGGCAAAGCGCTATAATTGTGAGATATTTTATATTTTTAGGTAACAGCTTAACTGGTAAAAGTGAACAGTAAAATTATCACGAATGATTGAGGATGCCTATAGTTATTCTATCTAAAATATCTACTAATTTATCTATCAGTTTCTCCCATCTGATTCCCGAACACTATATTAATTAACTGCCTGCATCAAAATTCCTAAAATTTTCTGAATATCGCGAATATAAGTAGGTGGGCATAAATAAAGGTAAAATATAAAAGTACCTAAAAACCTGAAATTGCTAACAATGCCTTCTCCCCTAAAAGTTCGTCTAACTTCTGAAGAAAAGCAATGCTTATTTGAGTTAAAA
>NZ_JAAHGT010001217.1 GCF_010672385.1 Okeania sp. SIO2F4 | reverse complement strand
TAGTCAGAGTAAATCCATTTCTAATTATGGTTTAATTTCCTTTATTCATAATTTTTAATAGAGGTTTAATAACGCAAAACTTCTCTAAAATTTATCAAGCTTTCATTTCATTGTGATTGACTAATAAAATGATATATATTGTGTTATGAAGCACAAAATTGTTTTTTTTTCATTTGAGCAATATTTTTCATTTGAGCAATATTTTTCCTTTTACTTTCTCCAAGTAATCCCCCTAAATAATACCAAAATCTCTTTTTTTTACCTCTGGTTTTAAATAAATCATCAAACTTTATGATACCATTTTTAAAAGTATGGAGTTCATTA
The DNA here is from genome assembly GCF_010672385.1 of Okeania sp. SIO2F4. Classification (GTDB taxonomy): domain Bacteria; phylum Cyanobacteriota; class Cyanobacteriia; order Cyanobacteriales; family Microcoleaceae; genus Trichodesmium. Next base: position 1,974 of record NZ_JAAHGT010001217.1, on the reverse strand, counting down.
ATAGATAATTGATAATTACCTCTGGTTAAAACCGAGAGGATTGAATATAAGGAAATATTATTTCTTTTTTTTCCTGAAAAGGGGAAACTTTCAACATGAATTATTTAATAATTAATAATTATTTGGTAAGGTACACATGGTTGTTTCTCTCATTGCTATCTTATTTTAAGATCAAAGTATTGCTGTCTAATAATTTTAGACTATTTGATCGAATTTTTTTACTAAAGTCTAGTTACTAAAATTGGGTGTTGCTAGAATAATAAAGGATATCAACATCATTCAATGATTCTGGTTTTTTCTATTCCCTATTCCCTATTCTCTATTCCCTCAAAAATTAATATGAGTCAAGACGTAATTATATTATGGTATCGTAACGACCCACGCATCCATGACCATGAACCACTATATAAAGCACTAAAAGCTAATACTCAAATTATTCCTATTTATTGTTTCGACCCAAGGCAATTTGGTAAAACAAATTTTGGCTTTCCTAAAACAGGCGTATTTAGAGCAAAGTTTTTACTAGAAAGTATTGTTGATTTGCGTAACAGTCTGCAAAAATTAGGTGGTAATTTAGTTATTTATCAAGATAAACCAGAAATAGCAATTCCTAAACTAGCTCAACAATTATCTGCTAAATCAGTATTTTTTCATCAAGAAGTTACTGCCGAAGAAGTTAAAGTAGAAAGAGCAGTTCGTCAGGCACTAAAACAAATTGGAGTTAAGTTAAAATCATTTTGGGGTCATACACTTTACCATCCAGATGATTTACCTTTTGAGATTAAACAATTACCAGAATTATTTACTAATTTTCGCAAAGATGTAGAGAAAAATTCTACTGTCAATCCTACATTCTCAATTCCTCAAAAATTACCATCTTTACCAGAAATTGATGTGGGAGAATTACCCAAATTATCTGATTTCAATCTAGAAATACCACCACCAGATTCACGGCGAGTTTTAGAATTTAAAGGTGGAGAAACTGCTGGTAAGGAAAGAGTAAAAAATTACTTTTGGCAGCAAGACTGTTTAAAAGTTTATAAGGAAACAAGAAATGGAATGTTAGGGGCAAATTATTCTTCTAAATTTTCCCCTTGGTTAGCATTAGGATGTTTGTCGCCTCGTTATATTTATGAACAAGTTAAAGAATATGAATATCAAAGAGTCAAAAATCAATCAACTTATTGGTTAGTTTTTGAGTTACTCTGGCGAGATTATTTCCGATTTATTTGTCAAAAACATGGCAATAAAGTATTTCATAAATCTGGTTTACAAGGAGTAGCTATTCCTTGGCAAGAAGATTGGGAAAAATTTCAAAAGTGGCAAGTAGGTAAAACAGGATTTCCTCTAATAGATGCTAATATGCGCGAACTTTTAGCTACAGGTTTTATGTCAAATCGTGGCAGACAAAATGTTGCTAGTTTTCTGACTAAAAATTTAGGAATTAATTGGCAAATGGGAGCTGAATGGTTTGAGTCTTTACTAATAGATTATGATGTTTGTAGTAATTGGGGAAATTGGAATTACACTGCTGGAGTCGGAAATGATGCCCGAGGTTTTCGCTATTTTAATATTCCTAAACAGGCCAAAGATTACGACCCAGAAGGAAAATATGTTAAACATTGGTTGCCAGAATTAGCAAAAGTTCCTGCTGCTAAAGTACATGAACCTGGGAAATTATTACCTGTTGAACAAGATAGATTTGGTGTAAAAATTGGGGTAGATTATCCACAACCAATTGTTGATTTATGGCAGTCGGTTAAGGAGAATGAAAAAACTTATAATACAAAATTCAAGCAAGGTGGAAGAAGGAAGAAGGAAAGTACATGAGTATATTATTTTGTCAGAGTAATTTTTATGAAATTATTCTGCCTTTTCTACTAGCTTTTTCAGCTTGAGCAACCGGAAAGCTGCTACTTTTTTTGTTCTAGAAGGGGATAGGGAGTAGTTAGGAGGAATGGGGAATTATAGCAG
>NZ_JAAHGT010001216.1 GCF_010672385.1 Okeania sp. SIO2F4 | reverse complement strand
CAATCATTGCCAAATCTTTCTAAATTCTTTCCCCCTCCTGACTCCTGACTCCTTGTCTAATTACACCAATGCTACCAGATTTGATCTCATATCTTGATTATGCAACGCCTTTTTTCTTTTATAGTGTCTATCAAGGGAATAGGGAGTAGGGAGTAGGGAGTAGGGGGTAGGGAGTAGTTCTCAATAGGAAAGGAATGGTAACAAAGAGTTTAATATTTATAATTCATATCTTGATTATGCAACGTTTTTTTTCTTTTATAGTGTCTATCAAGGGAGTAGGGAGTAGGGGGTAGGGAGTAGTTCTCAATAGGAAAGGAATGGTAACAAAGAGTTTAATATTTATAATTCATATCTTGATTATGCAACGTTTTTTTTCTTTTATAGTGTCTATCATCAGTACATTTCCCAATATTTGGCTCCAAGTTTCCCTAGTCGGGGCATGGTTAGGAATTATTTTAATCCTTGCCGAAGCACTTAACCGTTTTGCCAAAGTAGACCCAGAGATATCGCGAAAGGTCGTTCATATTGGCACAGGTAATGTAATTCTATTAGCTTGGTGGTTGGAAATTCCAGCCTGGGTAGGTATTACTGCGGGAATTCTCTCCGCAGCGATCGCCCTTATTTCTTACCAACTACCTATTCTTCCTAGTGTTAATAGTGTGGGGCGCAAAAGTTTAGGAACATTTTTCTACGCAGTTAGTATTGGTATTCTCATCGGTTGGTTTTGGTCTATCCAACAACCTCAATATGCTGCCCTTGGTATTTTAATTATGGCTTGGGGTGATGGGTTAGCTGCTGTTATTGGTCAAAATTTTGGCAAACATCCCTATCAAGTCTGGGGCATGAAGAAAAGTTGGGAAGGCTCCCTAACAATGTGTTTAGTTAGCTATACTGTTTGCAGTTTAATTCTTTTAGCAGTTCAAGGCAATATTTGGCAAACTTGGGTAGTTGCTATTCCGGTGGCGTTAGCTGCTACTTTATTAGAGACCTTATCAAAAATTGGTCTGGATAATTTGACTGTACCGTTAGGTAGTGCTGCTCTTTGCTTTGTTCTCAATCAATTTTTTTAGGTTTAGACCTCAACTATCTACAAGATGTCTACAATTGTTTTGGCTTGATCAAATTATTAGAACAAATTTACCCCATCTTTGCTGAGAGATGGGGTTTTAAACTGTTAACTATTTATTGCTTTTGTTGGTATTAAGAACAAACACCTATATTCTTCATCTAATAGTGGAGTTCTTCTGAAAGAGGCACGCCCCCTTGCAGGGAATGTTTACTTCAATCATCCTTTTCAAGCTTGGTATTAGAGTAGATTTTTCTACTGGCAACACAGAAGATAATTATCTTCTTAACCGCTTGAGAATAGGTAATCTCATTGAGGTCGTGACTGAAAAACTATAGTGCGCAAGGCAATTAATGGGGGCGTAGTTAAGATTTAAGATTACTCTGAATCTTCCAAATTACTCCGAGCTAACGACTAATCTGCCCAACTAGTTCCTTGATAAGGGTCTCCTTCAAAAGGTTGTACACCAATCATTGGATACATATCATCACTAGGACCAAAAATGCGACGAATAGCTTCTGCGATGTAAACAATGGTGTATTCAATAGATTTGAAAATATTCATAAATCCCACCTCTTTTTTGTTGTTCAAACTTTTTTCCTTTACTCTTTTGGAGACTAGGTAATCTCATTGAGGTCGTCACTGAAAAAGCATAGTGCGCGAGGCAATTAATAGGGGCGTAGTTAAGATTACTCTGAATCTTCCAAATTACTCCGAGCTAACGACTAATCTGCCCAAATAGGTCCTTGATAAGGGTCTCCTTCAAAAGGTTGTACACCAATCACTGGATACATATCATCACTAGGACCAAAAATGCGACGAATAGCTTCTGAGATATAAACAACAGCCTCTTCTATAGATTTGAAAATATTCATAATCCCACCTCTTTATTTGTTGTTCAAACTTTTTTCCTTTACGCTTTTACTCTAGCTTCTTCTTACCTAACTTGACTGTAGTTGTAATATTTGTTTGAAGCTTGTATTATTTCGTAATTATTCTCTAGAGGGATCAAGGTAAAATGTGAATATTTTAGGGTTTATTTTTACAAAAATTTACTTTAAGACTGTATTTTGGCTGAATTTATCTTTCTTTCAACCTAGATTAAAACTCACGGAATTACCCATCTTATTTTAACTTGTAGTATAGCATATTTACTCAATAAAATCATGTTTGGATAATCAGTTATAAACAAAATATTTTTGTAGAGACTTTCCATGGAACATCCCTACTTTACCGAATAATTAAGGTTA
>NZ_JAAHGT010001215.1 GCF_010672385.1 Okeania sp. SIO2F4 | reverse complement strand
CCGGACATATTTTGCATCAGAGGTCTGCTTCGCAAGCTTGATCAGTTCAGACATCTCAAAGCCTGACCATGGCACGGTCATGGACCATGCCTCTACACAACGGAAACGGTACCAACCTAGTGTTAGTCCCACTAACTCAAATATTGGTAGTTCCCTTAGGGAAGAAAGTAGTTTTGGAGATGTGGCAACTAATTCTGCTAACCCTGATAATAGCAAGAGTCAATTTGGATCGCCCCTGAGTTCTGATAATACAGGAGAAGGTTCTCGTCCGTCATTACCAGGAGAAGTAGGAACTCAACCTACTACGAGTGGTCAGTCAAATTCAGGTATTGGAGATGCTTTGAGCAGTCTTGGTAACTTTGAAGATGGTACTAGCAGAAATTCTGACAACCCTGGTAGTGGAGAACTAGCAGCAGTGGGGTCGCCTTTACAAGATTTTGGTGGTTCAAGAGGGAGACCTACAAAACCTAGTTCTGGTTCCGGTTCTAGCTCCGGTGATGGTTCCGGTGGTGTATCTTGCATTGATTGTCCTCAACCTGATTATCCTAGTTTAGCTAGGGAGGAAGGATTAGAGGGAAACCCTAAGTTAAGAATTGACATTGATTTTGATGGTAATGTAACCAATGTTTACATAGAGAAATCTAGCGGTCATACTATCCTAGATGAAGCTGCAATAGAAGCAGTCAAAGAATGGAAGTTAGACCCAAAGGATGGAGGGCGTCTAGGAGTTCTAGTTACGCTCAAATTTCGCTTGAGATGATTAGTAGCGACGTTGCATGCAACGTCTGTACATCAAATAAATTACTAAAAAAATTCAGTTATGAAAATCAATTTTATTAATATTAAAATGATAAATTCAATCAAAAAACAACTAGGAATTATTTTGGCAGCTTCTAGTTGCTATGTCGGAAGTTTGGTTATCTTACCACAGCTAGCAATGGCTGAACAAGTTACTTCTGCTGATGGTACTAGCTGTGATGGAACAGTCCAAAATGGTAAATTAAATGGTCAGGGAGTCTGCAAATATCCTGATGGTGCTAGCTACGAAGGGAACTTTCTTGATGGTAAACCGGATGGTAAAGGAACATATATTTTTGCTGACGGGGGTCGTTATCAGGGAGAATTTAGAGATGGTGAATTTAATGGTACTGGGGTTTGGGAATTTGCCAATGGCGATCGCTATGAGGGAGAAGTATTGAATGGTAAGTTAGACGGTAAAGGTACTTTCGTTTCTGCTAGTGGTGCCCGTTATGAGGGAGATTTTAAAGCAGGTCAACCTAGTGGTAAGGGTGCGTTTATTACTGCTAAAGGAGACCGTTGTGAAGGAGAGGTAACAAATGGAAAGTTGAATAGCACTGGTTACTGTGAATATTCTACGGGAAACAAATATGAGGGACAGTTGCGTAATGGTCAGAGGGATGGAAAAGGAGTTTATACTTTAGCAAATGGCGATCGCTATGAGGGAGGATTTGCTAATGGTAAATACAATGGTACGGGGGTATATACATTTGCAGCAGGTGGTCGCTATGATGGAGGATTTCAAGATGGTAAATTTCATGGCAAAGGTCTGCGAGAATATACAAATGGCAATCGCTATGATGGAGAATTTAAGAATGGAGAACCCGACGGTCAAGGAGTTCTGAATTTTGCCGATGGCAATAGTTATGAGGGAGAATTTAGGAATGGCAAGATGGATGGTAGGGGAGTCTATAGTTTTACCAATGGCGATCGCTGTGAGGGTGAATTAAAAAATGGTAACTTTAACGGTAATGTGGTTTGCAAATACGCTGATGGCGAAAGCTATGAAGGAGAATTTAAAAATGGCAAAAAGCACGGTGAAGGTGTTTATATTTTTGCTGATGGTACGAAAGTAGAAGGAACTTGGGTTGAGGGAAAAATTAAACAGTAATAATTTTTAGTTTAATTTGAGATAAAAGATTATCTTTTCTTCGGATAATCAAAAAATATCCGATAGTATAGAATCTGGGTAATTAGTTATCCCATAATTCAGGAGTTAGGAATTATGTTAAGTCCGGTTTATAGAGTATTCTTTTGTGTAGATTATGAGATATGGAAATGGTTAAAGAGGATTTTAAAAAAGTAGCTTTTGAAGCTAATTTGGTGTCAGTATAAAGGAAGTATTGGAACTGGTAAATTATGTAGGAGTATTCATAGACATATCTATAAATTTAGTAGATGCAAGAACTGGGATAACTATATAACTGGATTTGATATCATGCAGCTTTTAACTTTCTTTGGAAAATAGGAATCTCAATCGCAAACTCAGTTCCTTCTGAAGGACTAGAAAAACATTTTAG
>NZ_JAAHGT010001214.1 GCF_010672385.1 Okeania sp. SIO2F4 | reverse complement strand
TTAAAGTAAGCATTAATTTTGGAAGAATCGCAACCAAATTTTAGAATTTCTTTTTAACAATTAATCCTAAATTATTAAAAGTTTTATTAGTCCTTAACAATTTAAAAAAAAAGAACAATTTCAGGTTGAGTCTCCAATCTCTAACCACAATCAGGAAAAAGAAAGCGTAGGATTTATTAAATCTTGGGGTAATAACGTTAATTATGTTGTTTTTCTTACTATAATTTTGGCAGTAATGGTTGCTTTTGGGTGGATATACAGAAGTGAAATGTGGGAAACAAAGATAGTATATGACTGCACCACTATTGAGTATAAAAATATAAGATTAGAGAGTAAAAATAATATAGATAATATTCTCAAAAAGCTACAAAAAGACTACCCAAATGCAACAATATTTCTGAATGGTTACTTAATACTAGAATCAAACGAAAAATTGGAAAATTTGAAGGAAAGTTTGACAAAAAGAGAAGAACTCAGTGAACCTGTTAACTATACTGTTAACCTGGATGGAGATATATTAAAGCTACAATATCATCCCCTAGACTTAGCGATCGCTCAACTTCGCGACCAGAAAGTAGGAGATATATCAAAGCTACAATATTCTCTCTTAAATTTAGCAAATGCTAAACTTGACAAACAACAAGTTGAAGAAATATTAAAGCTACAAGGCGATCTCCAAAACTTAAAAAACTCTGATAGCAACCAGCAATTTGGATATACATCAAAGTCAAAAAATTATATAGAAAACTTAAGGAAGGCTCAACCTCGCAACCAACTTCCTAACCAAGAATTTGAAGATATATTAAAGGTACAAAATTATCTCCTAGACTTAGTAGTTTCTCAATCTATAAACCAGGAAACTTTTACTATCAAAGCAAAAATTATAAATAGAAAAAATAAAAAGGAATGTCAAAGAAATTCCTGAAGCAATCTCATAGAGACCCTACAGTTGAAAAGATTGCTTCGGGGTATCAATTTTTTCTGAATTCCCTATCTCCATCAAATAAACATTAAAGGTTTATCTTTAATTAAAGCGAATGCCTCAGAATTAAACCGATAAAGACTAGCAGGTCTACCTGCTCCTCGTGATGTTTTTATGCCAGTATCAGATAAGAAACCTAACTTTAATAGTCTGGCACGAAAATTAGAATAATCTGAAAAATTGTTTCCTCAAATAGTTGTATAAAGTTGATATAACTCTCCCAAAGTAAATTCTTCCGGTAAAACATCAAAAGCAACAGGACTATACTCAAGTTTATTGCGTAATCTCGAATATCCATACTCAATAATTTTTTGATGGTCAAATGCTAATTGGGGAATTTGCTCAACAGGATACCAACTAATACTTGTTACCTCATTAGCAATTAATTCTGCTTCTTCAAATCTAACTAGGGCAAAATAACTGACAGATAGATATCTACAATTATAACTAGATTCTCTGGGGTCACGACCAGGACTGCCAAAAGTATATAATTGTTCTAAATATAGATTTTTTACCCTGATTTTTTCTGCCAATATTCTGCATGCTGCTGCTTCTAAAGATTCACCTTTTATTACTAACGTACCTGGTAAACTCCAGTAATTAATAAATGGTTCTTTTTGTCGCATGACTAACAAAACCAAGAGGCGGTTTTGTTGAGTATCAACGGAAAAAATTACATTATCTACCCCTACTTTGAAGTCTGCTTTATTGTTTAAACTATTTCTGTAGTCGCTTCCTGCCATTGATATAATTTATGCCGATATATATAATCTTTAATAGGAGGCGTAATAGTCATTTCGTCTCCTTGTTCGCGATATGCGGATGAGGAAACATTCGGAACTTCTAAAGAACCTATTTTTACTCCTGTATTTAGTTCCCTTAACTTCTGTAAATCTGCTTCTTCTGTTGTAATACCTTTTCGAGGTATTATTAATAATTCTACTTTCTGTAAAAGTTCTTCTATTTGATACCAACTTGGTAATTGTTTGACTAAATCTGAACCTACTACTAGAGTAAATTCGGCATCATGCCATTTTTTTCTGGCAAGTTCAACGGTTTCTAAAGTACGACGACTACTTAATTCTTGATGTAGATAAATATTGTTTTGATTCGAGTCAATATTTTCAATCAAAATAGATAACATTGTCGAACGTTGTTCTAGGGATGTTTGATGGCATTTAAAGGGATTATCTGATGCCCAAACTACTACTTTATCGAAGTTTTGAGAGAGCCATCTAACAATTGTTTCATGTCCGGCTGTTGGTGGGTCTGCACTTGTTCCAAATAAGGCTATTTTCGTCATTATATTTTGTAAATTTTTAGATTAGTTTGTAAACATT
>NZ_JAAHGT010001213.1 GCF_010672385.1 Okeania sp. SIO2F4 | reverse complement strand
GGCAGAGGTATTATTCAGGGTGTGGGTAGTTCTTTTCAAGATGCTAAATTTGGTAGAAATAATAATATGGGAGAAGCAAGAAAAAGTCAGCAAGAAAGTAGAAGGCAGAAAGGCAGTATTTAGGATTATAAGGTCAATGGATAATTAATAATGGATAATGGATAATGGATAATTAATAATTACTTTTGGTTAAAATCAAGAGTATTGGATAACAAAAAATCTTATTTCTTTTTTTGTTGAAAAGGATAAACTTTAAACTCATATTCCGCACTTAAATTTATAATATTAAAATTATAACGCTACGCATTAAGGCTCTTGACATTTCTAAATCCTGAAACCCTTTAACAGTTTACTATTCCCTATTCCCTATTCCCTATTCCCTATTCCCGATTCAAGTAGCGCTATAGCATGAAAAGCTGTGGTCTCCTAAGTATTTATACTCTATAAATATCTCTATTTAACTTTCTCCTAAGTCAAATTCTCAGGAAAATATTAAGAGCATAAATACTTACTTAATTGTTGATTACTATGACTTTCTTCTGAATTCTGACTCCTGAATTCTGACTCCTCGTTTCGCAATACATTTTGTCGCGCGGAATGTAGTTTTAAACCAAAAGGAATCAATTATTAATTATTAATTTCCCTACTCCCTATTCCCTAAAATGACAAAATATAGACTCTCTCAACAACACCTAAATTTACTGACAACTTGTCCGCGCAAATTCCAACATCTCTACCTAGATAATCTGAGTGTACCGACAACATCAGCAGAACAAGAAAGACTAAATTGGGGTACTCAGTTTCACTTATTAATGCAACAAAGAGAACTAGGATTACCAATAGAATCCTTGATGTTAGAAAATCAAGAAATGCAGCATTGTTTTGATAATTTTTCCCAAGCTGCACCAGAAATATTAAACTCTGAAAATCAAGATAATTTAATTTTACGTCAAGCTGAACATAGTCGCAGCATTAATTTTAATCGCTATATTCTGACAGTTATTTATGATTTATTAATTGCTGAAAATAAACAAGCACAAATTTTTGACTGGAAAACCTATAGTCATCCTCAAAACAAAAAAAAATTAGCTCAAAATTGGCAAACACGCTTATATCTTTATACCCTAGTTGAAACTAGCAACTATTTGCCAGAAGCAGTTTCAATAACCTATTGGTTTATACAACCAAAAAGTCAAAGCTTACCCTACAAACTAAAATTTTCTTATAATCAACAAGCACACAAAAAAACTGAACAGGATTTACAGGAGATATTAGATAATTTAACTTACTGGTTAAAACATTACCAAGAAGATAGGGCAGAATTTCCCCAAGCGCAGAGTCTTGATAGTTGTCATACTTGTCAATTTGCTACTCGCTGTCAACGGTTTTCAGAAGTTTATCAGAAAGAACCATATATTGAGTCTATAGATATTTCTGCTGATTTAATATTCAGTCTAGATAGTATTCCAGAAATATCGATTTAGCTAACAGCTTATTTAATTAAAAATATAAGTAGTAAAAAAATCTATGCTTATCTTCTCAGTGACTTAATTCTAACTTCAATCTATATAGTACAGAAAGCATACTTTATTCTTAAAAAGAATAATTAAAAAATCCTCAATCTTATTCTATACCTCACTTGCCATTTCAAAATGAATGAAATTCTATTTTCTTTGGCTTTTGACTTTTAATTTTTGACTTTTGTTTGAAGCCAAGGAAAGAATTCCATGACGAATTATGCCAAAATTAGAAATAGCATATATTCATTCTCATTAATTACAAGTAACTTAGAAATTGAAAGCAATTGGCTTATTAATCAGAATATCATGTCATCAAAAATACTTGTTGTAGATGATGAGCCAGATTTTGAATCACTTATCATCCGTAACTTTAGAAAAAAAATCAAAACAAAAGAACTAGATTTTATTTTTGCCAGAGACGGTGTAGAAGCACTAGAAATATTGTCAGAGGAACCCAATATAGACATCATATTAACTGACATTAATATGCCCTTAATGGATGGTTTAACTTTACTAGATAATCTTCAACTTCACTATCCTGAAATCAAGGCAGTAATTATTTCCGCTTATGATGATATGGAAAAAATTAGGTCTGCGATGAATAGAGGTGCTTTTGATTTTTTGACTAAACCTATAGATTTTATAGATTTAGATATTACGATTAAAAAAACATTAGCTAATGTTCAACAACTAAAAGAAAATAAGCGTTTAAAGCAAGAAACAAATGAGGCAGAAGCAGCAAATAAAGCCAAAAGTGTATTTCTAGCAAATATGAGTCATGAATTACGAACACCATTAAACGCTATA
>NZ_JAAHGT010001212.1 GCF_010672385.1 Okeania sp. SIO2F4 | reverse complement strand
AAACCCAGTTTCATCGCCAATAATAAACTCTCTATTTTTATTGAAATTGATTATACCGAGTGCTACAGAATCAATTTGTTCGGCGCTAAGTGCTTCAAATAATCTCTTTTTATCCCATGTACCGCTATCCAGCTTTGCATTAGATGCTTGATCATTTAATTTTTTGACAACCCAGTCGTCAATACTATCAACTCCTTCCTCCTGGGTAACTTTGTCTACTAAATCGCCCAACACCTTGTGGACGGTAGAGCGCATATTAACTGGAACCAGGCCACCCATCCTTTTTCCTTCTGAAAACGTATCCACTCAATATGATGGGGTAGGGAATGATTATAACTGCCAAGACCAACTAAGGGAATTAACAGAAGAGCGATCGCGAATAATACTTGCCAGAGACGGAATATTCCCTGTCCTCAAAATGCGATCGTGTACATATTCAAAAAAGCTTAATCCCAGTTTACGAGTAGTAGCAACAAGGGACATAAAAGTATCCCAAGATGCAGTCCCCTCAGCTGTCTGAGTTCCATAACTGATATGGCGTCTCCTTACCATAGTTCTCGCAGCTAACTCCGCCGGGTTATTATGCAATGGTAATTCCGGATGCTCTAACACCAACAGCAACTCCGAGATTTTGCTGGCAGTTAATCGTTTTCGTTCATCCAACTGCTGATAACCACTCTGAGTCTGAAAAAGTCGTAAAAATTCAGAGTGTAGTCTTTGTGCAGTTGAAAGTGTAGGAGCATCTCTATAAGCAAGTAACTTTCTATAGTAATCCCAAAAATCATCCAAGAATTGTTCCTGGAGTTTTTGATGATAATGAACCTTGGGAGTTAACTTTTTATAATGTCGTCCCTCATGTATCCAACATAAAGCCAACTCATCAGTCAGTAACTTGAAGGTTGGTGCATCATCACAGAGGAGAGTCTTGATAACTGGCCAGTCTCTTTGCTGATGATAAAAAGCGATTGCTGCTGCTTCCAAAATACGTTTACGCATTTGTGACCCTAATAATGGTAAATGTCTATCTAGTAGCCCATTAAACTCTGTAGAATTCAATACAGTGTCTTGGGGCAACAATTCCAGAGACTTCTTCCATTTATCTGGTATACGTAAGGTTTCCAACATTGAGTTGGTGAAGGAGTTGAGAATAAACTCTAGTTCTCGTCCGTCAAGTAAACCTTGAAGCACACTTAATCTATCTTTGTTGGCAGTGGTAAAGTAGACCGTATAAAGAGGGTTACATACTATATTCGTGGTATAGTTGACTCCTCCCACTCTGGCTCCCGTTTGGTCAAAGTGTTGCCAGGGACTACTTAATAGTCCGGCTTCATAAATTTCGCTTTTTTCCCTCTCAAAAACAGCCTGGTTTTTGATTAATAAATTAGACAAATGTCCTGCTGAAATGGAGATGCCCATATCCTCTAAAAACTCTAACAGTTTGCCTTGGGTCATATTTCCCCCATAGTACAAACTGATAATTAAGCTTTTAATTCCTGGACCAAATTCTCCTTCATAACCTGCTGGTAATTCTGCCAAATAGGTTTTTCGCGTAGAGCGTGAGTAGTATTTCTCTTTCAGAAATAATACGTTATCAGTTCCCAGGGTGATGTCTTGAATGATTACTTCTTCGTAACCCTTAAACTGTGCATCTATGGGCAGTAATTCTATCGGATACTCTAATATTTCTTCTCTATCTATTTTGACCTTAGATTTTTTACTGCCCTTAGAATGGTTTTGAGGTAGCTTTCGTTCTTTTTCTGATGAATAGTTTTGGGAAAATCCTCTTGGTTTTTTGGCTTTAATTTTTGGCTGTTGTTGCTCTCCCTTCAGACGATTGTTTTCGTCTCTTAAGCTTTGGTTTTCTTGTTGCAGGTCTTTGAGTTGTACGTGTAATTTTTCTATCAGGTTCAGTAGGCTCTCTACTGTTTGAGACAAGGACTTGTCTGCAATTTCGGTCTGGTCTATCCTTTGCAGCACCTGTTCTACTAATTTTTGGTTGTCATTATTTTGTCTCATGTGTGATATTCTATAACCTTCTGTGTTCTTCTGTTGTTATTCTTTATCCTTTATTCTTTTTTGGTTACCCTTATTGATTTAGACGATACGATCGCTCCCTATTTTATCAATCCATTTGATTGGTCTTGGCAGTTATAATCATTCCCTACCCCATCATATTGAGTGGATACAAAAATATTCAAACTAGAAATGATGGTTCTCCTGTTACTAATTTGAAGTTAGACAGAACTTTAGAGAAAGAAATTGAACGAAAGAGCACACTTCTGAACCAAGTAACATGACGTGTTCCACCCCTTATGCGGTCTTCTCCTGGAAA
>NZ_JAAHGT010001211.1 GCF_010672385.1 Okeania sp. SIO2F4 | reverse complement strand
TGAAGAAGCCATCTTTAGCTAACTGAAATATGGGACTTCCTCCACCGATCCAGTAAGTGACGGTGCCAGCAAAGGGCATATAGATCATAAATCCCCAAAGCCCTACCATTGGATACTTGAAGGAAAGACCTAAAACTGCTACACCACCACCACCAGCAAGGGCTATTTTTGGTTCTGCTAGAAAAAATAATGTTATGCCAATAACAGCACCCAAACCACCATAAGTAACTAGAGCGCCGATGGCCTCCTGAATTTGTTTGGCTCTTTGGCGTTTTCTCGCAGCTAGCTCCTTTTTGCTAATCTGAGGAGCAGCAGGTTTGCCTTTCTTTTTTGATTTGCTTTTTAATTTTTTTTTAGACTTTTGTTTTGTTGGCATTCTTATAAATTTAGAATTAAGAATTAAGAATTTAGAATTCAAAAATGGTCTATATGAATTGAGAATTTAAAATTAAGAATTTAGAATTCAAAAATGGTTAACTTGTTAATTTCTTAATTTAATAATTCTACATTCTGCATTCATTCATTCTCAATTCTTGTTAATTCTGCATTCTGCATTCATTCATTCTGTATGTGGGTAAGTCACACCAGATGCTGCTGGACTGCTAAAACTAAGTTCTCAGTCCAAGAGTTTGCTAGTTCAGCATTAATTGCTTCTACCATAACTCGAATGACTGGCTCTGTGCCAGAGGCTCGGACTAATACCCTTCCAAAATCTGCTAGGGCGGTTTCTGCTTCTTCTATAGCTCTGACTAATGGTTCGCACTTTTGCCAATTAACTCGGCGATCGCGGTCTTCAACCCGGATATTTCGGAGTAGTTGGGGATAGGTCTGAAAGCTTTGGTCTACTAATTCGGCTAAGGAGACTCGTGAGTTTTTGACTAGGGTTGCTAAATGTAAGGCTGTCATTAGACCATCTCCCGTTATGCCATAGTGAGGAGATAAAATATGTCCTGACTGTTCTCCTCCTAACATTGAACCTGTGCGCTGCATTTCTGCGTGAACATATTGGTCTCCAACTTTTGTTCGTAATATTTGTCCACCCTGTTTGTGCCAAGCACGTTCAAAGCCTAAGTTGGCCATAACTGTAGTAACAATTAAATTTTTTGGTAGTAACCCTGCCTGACTTAAGCTTTGGCCCCAAAAGTAGAGTATATAATCTCCATCTATAGAACGACCTTGAGAATCTACTGCCAATACTCGGTCAGCATCTCCATCAAAGGCAAATCCCATATCAGCTTTGTTTTCTATTACTGCTTGTTGGAGAGTATGAAGATGGGTTGAACCACAGTTAACATTAATCAGATCGCCATTTGGTTGGTCATGCAAACAAATAACTTCTGCCCCCATTGCCTGAAAAACTTCTGGGGCTGTATGAACTGCCGCTCCCCAAGCTAAGTCCAGAACTATTTTCATTCCCTGAAAATGTCCTGGTATTAAAGGAGAATGTAGAGATGCTTGGTACTCTTTGACTAATTCTGGTCTATGGTAATGCTGTCCCCAGTTACTATGGATAGTTGGAAAATCTGCCGTTCCTCTAATTCCAGATTCTATCTGTTTCTGTAATTCTGAAGAGAGTTTTGTACCATCGGAGCCAAAAAATTTTATTCCATTATCTTCGGGTGGGTTATGACTAGCAGAAATCATTATTCCACCTATTGCTGCTGAAACGCTAGTAAGATAGGCAATGCAAGGAGTGGGGCATAAACCTAAATTCCAAACTTCTAAACCTGCTGCTGTTAAACCTGCTGACAGAGCCATGGCCAACATATTACCTGAATTTCTTGTATCTTGACCCATAATTACAAGGCCGGGATTTTGATAATATTGGCGCAATACTTGTCCTGCCCAAAAACCTATTTGTAGGGCTAGGGGGGCATTTAGTAGTTCTCCTGCTTTACCCCGGATGCCATCTGTACCGAATAAGCGAGTTGTGGGCAGTGAGGTATTGTTCCAAGGCAATGTTGTTGTTATTGCTGTGGGTGATAAGTTAAAAGTGTTTTGTCCATAAGTTGGTCTGAATGATGGTGTTGCTACCATAATTTTCACTCCTCGTCAAGATTAAGTTATTCTCACTCTCAACAAAGAGAATAGCACTTCCGGATTGAATACATAATTTTGAATTATTTACCTATAGCAGAGAACAGGGAACAGGGAACAGGGAACAGGGAACAGTGGCAAAAGCTTTTCTTTGTCTCAGGTTCATCATCAATATAAGTCAAACCTAAAAAGCGTCGGGAGGAAGTTAGCCAGCCTGTTTTAACGGCTGGATGAATAACGACGCGCGGGTTTTAACCCGGAGTAAAAGTCTGGTATAATAGAAATAGTAAGTAAGAACAAGGTTTGT
>NZ_JAAHGT010001210.1 GCF_010672385.1 Okeania sp. SIO2F4 | reverse complement strand
GCCTTCTTAGATTCCCAAAAGTGCTCTTGTTTTAGTATATTACGCTCAAAAAGGAGCGCATTTTGGGAAAATTAAGGACATAAAAATTGAGGGATAATTCTTACTCCTACCTCCTCTATAATTCCCCTAACTCCTGTCTCCTGACTCCTACCCCTATCACTCATACTTTATTCCGCAAACCCTAATTAATTAGCAAAAATAAAAATCTTCTTCTCCCTAAGTGAGAATATTTTTTCCTGTGGAATGCTGCGCAAACAAACTTCCCCTTATTACCTACTCCCTACTTCCTAAATTTTTTATTGTGGTTATTCAAAGAGACATAATATAACTTCATATAACTTCCATTATTTTACTAATCATTTATTATGCCAAGATTGTACCTAATTAATGATACTTACTTAACTTCTACCACTTAAAATGTTGGTAAGGATTCAGGTCTCAGCAATCAGCTAATATCAAGTATAATTAATTAGCCATAATAAAAATTATATAGCTGTTGAAGCGACAACATTTTTCGCTCTTTCGCCTTGTTCCTTACTTCCTATCCCCTAAATTTTTCCTAACTGAGTATTCCAAGAGACAAAATATAATTGCCTTTTTCATAAGGATTATTATTAACTGGACTTTAGCAAAAATCAAAAGCTGACAGCTGACTGCTAATAGCTGAATGCTTACAAATGTTTGGTTTTGATTCCTCAACCCAACCTACACAATTTAAGTTTTTTTACTATATTATGAATGCATGAAAACAATTAATACAAATAAATCCTCTGCTAAATCCTCTGCTCCACCATTTGTAGAAACTAATTCTATAGAATGGTTGAGAAAAAATTTTTTTAGTACCTGGTACAACACCTTACTAACCCTAATATTATTCAGTCTAATTTTATGGGGCATAACTAACTTTATTTTCTGGGCAACAACAGAAGCAGAATGGCAGGTTATCAAAGTTAACTTGCCATTATTAATGGTTGGTAGATATCCCAGAGACCAATATTGGCGTATTTGGCTAATAGTTGGCATAATCTCTAGTTTCTCTGGTTTTTCTTGGGGAGTTATTGCCAGAAACTCAGCGACATTATTTACCTTGCCTGTCTTGATTTTTATCGCTGTTTTACCTGCAATTCTGTTATTGATTCCTGTGGCTATGCCATTTAAATTATTACTTGTAGGAATGGTGATTTTAGTTATTGCTACTGCCTGGATAGGAAAACAATTAGGCAAAAAAAATAGTAACTTAGGTAAATATTTATCTTTTGCTTGGTTTATTGCATTTCTATTGATTCTCTGGTTAATCGGAGGCGGATTAGGTTTAAAATCTGTATCTACAAATGATTGGGGTGGTTTAATGTTAACTATATTAATGGCTGTAGTGAGCATTTTTTTATCTTTCCCGTTAGGAGTTTTATTGGCTTTAGGTAGGCAAAGTAAATTGCTAGTCATTAGAATATTTTCTATTGGTTATATTGAAATTATTAGGGGATTGCCTCTAATTTCAATTCTGTTTATGGGGCAAATTATGATTCCTCTATTTTTGCCAGATGGAATGCGACCTGACAGAATTTTACGGGCAATTTTAGGATTAACTTTATTTAGTTCCGCTTATTTAGCAGAAAATGTTAGAGGTGGTTTACAATCTGTACCTAGAGGTCAAACTGAAGCGGCAAAAGCATTAGGTTTAAATACTCCATTGAGTTTAGGATTGATTGTTTTACCTCAAGCTTTAAAAGTTGCTATTCCATCAATAGTTGGTCAGTTTATTAGTCTATTTCAGGATACAACTCTATTATCAATTGTAGGATTAGTAGAATTGTTGGGTATTAGTCGTTCGGTTTTAGCTCAACCACAATTTTTAGGAGATTATGCCGAAGTTTATTTATTTGATGGTGTACTTTTTTGGATTATTTGTTATGCCATGTCCGTCGGTAGTCGGCAGTTGGAGAAAAAGTTAAATACTGCTCATTAATTGTAAAATTTAGCTATCCTATTCATTTTATGAAGCACCTCGGACTCGGAGTGTGGTTGAGAAATTTTTCCGACTATTGCGTATGGGGAAATAGTCGTATTCATTTTATGAAGCATCTACGATTCCGACTATTGCGTATGGAGAAATAGTTATATTCATTTTATGAAGCACCTCGGACTCGGAGTCTGGGTGAGAAATTTTCCGACTATTGCGTATGGGGAAATAGTTATATTCATTTTATGAAGCACCTCGGACTCGGAGTCTGGGTGAGAAATTTTTCCGACTATTGCGTATGGGGAAATAGTTATATTCATTTTATGAAGCACCTCGGACTCGGAGAAGGGGTGAGAAATTTTTCCGCCTAGTTCTTATGAAAAAA
>NZ_JAAHGT010000121.1 GCF_010672385.1 Okeania sp. SIO2F4 | reverse complement strand
CTTGTTCCCTACTCCCTATTCTCTAGATTTTTCATTGTGGGTATTCAAAGAAACAAAATATTAGTTATAGTCATCAACTTTTTTTCTTCCTTTTTCCCTACTTCCTAAAAAATGTTAAATTAATTTGGCACAGGTACTTACTACTTACTACAAGCAATTCACCAACAAATGATAACTATTGGTAATGCTCTTGGGAAATACAATAACCCAACTTCTTAAATTACAGATTAAAACCCTAATAATAGACCTCTTCCCCAACAAAAAGTCACATAAATTACAGTATAGAAATCATAAACTTATTATTACTGCCCTGTTGACTTTTGACTTACTTGTGTCAGCAGTCTAATTACTAAGCTCAAAAATCACCAAATCTAGTTAAGGAATTTAAATCAAAGTGTCCACCAACGCTCTCCCAAACAAACAAATTAAAAAATCTAACTCTGAACCTTCACCAGTATTCGAGTTTGTTCAATCTGTCAGTAAAGTTACAGCAGGTACAGTATTAGGCATTACTATGCTGACTAGCTCATTAGTTGCTGGCGGATTAGTAGGTTTAGCCATCAGCTTCCGTAATCTGCCAGATGTACGGGTGCTAAAAAATTATACACCTTCAGAAACAACTCATATATATGATATTAAAGGTAGACCCCTGGCAAGTCTCCATGACGAAGCTAACCGAGAAGTCATACCTCTAAACCAAATTTCTCCAGACTTAAAACGAGCAGTTCTAGCGATCGAGGATAGTAACTTCTACAATCACCAAGGCCTTTATCCCATTGGAATTATGCGTGCTTTTGTGGCCAACTTGGAGCGGGGTAGAACTGTTGAAGGTGGTTCTACTGTGACTATGCAGTTGGTGAAAAATTTGTTTTTATCTCCAACAGCCAAACTTAGTCGGAAAGTAGCTGAAGCAGTTTTGGCAATTCGGATGGAACAAATTCTGGAAAAAAATGAGATTTTAGAATTATACCTTAACCAAATTTACTGGGGTCATAATCTATATGGAGTTGAAACTGCATCTAAAAGCTATTTTAATAAGTCTTCTCAGGATTTAACTTTGGCCGAAGCTGCCTTGATGGCAGGTATGATTCCTGCACCAGAACAATATAGCCCTTTTATTAATTATCAAAAGTCTAAGCAACGTCAGGCAACTGTTCTAGCGAGGATGCGAGAACTAAATTGGATTACTGCTGAGGAGGAAGCAGAAGCTCTCAAGCAACCATTGTTAGTAGGTAAAGTTACCTCTTTTCGTGAAAGTAAACTTCCTTATATTACTAATGCAGTTATTCAGGAGTTAACTGAGAGGTTTGGTAAAGATGCTGTCCTGAAGGGAGGAATGCGGATACAAACTACCATTGATATGAACTTCCAACGGATGGCAGAGAGGACTGTAAGTGAATGGCATCGAATATTATATTACCGTGGGCTTTATCGGAGTTGGGACAAAGGTCAATTAGCATTGGTGGCTGTTGACCCACGCACCCACTTTGTCAAGGCAATGGTTGGTGGGGCAGATTTTAAGACCAGTCAATATAATCGTGCTGTTCAAGCTCGCAGGCAACCTGGTTCTTCGTTTAAGCCTTTTGTTTACTATGCTGCTTTTGCTTCGGGTAGATTTTCGCCATATTCGATAGTGATGGATACTCGTGTTAGTTATCGAGATGGTGATGGTTACTACACTCCTCGAAATTATGGTGGTGGATATTCCGGGGCAGTTAGTATTCGTAAGGCTTTACAGTCTTCTCTGAATATACCTGCTGTTAAAATTGGTCAGTCTGTCGGACTTAATAAGGTAATTGAGATTTGTCGGATTTTGGGAATTAAAAGTCCGATGGAACCTGTGATTTCTTTACCACTGGGTTCTGTTGATTTGACACCTCTGGAGATGGCGGGTGCTTATGCCACTTTTGCTAATAATGGTTGGCATTCTGATACGACGTTTATTGTCCAGGTGACAGATACCAGTGGAAATGTGTTGTTGGACAATACTCCTAAACCTAAATTGGTTCTGAATCAGTGGGCTGTGGCATCACTTAATAGTGTATTAGTGGGGGTAATTGAACGAGGTACTGCTACTAGGGCTAAAATGAGTCGTCAAGCTGCTGGAAAAACTGGTACGACTTCTTCGGAAAGGGATGTTTGGTTTGTTGGTTATACTCCTCAGTTGTCAACTGCTGTTTGGGTAGGTAATGATGATTACCGACCACTAAACTATGGAGCTACTGGGGGAACTACTGTTGCACCTATCTGGCGTGATTTTATGAACCAAGCTATGAGGGGTATGCGTAAAGAGTATTTTCCTCCAGCATATAAGTTTGAGAGGCCCTAGTTTTTTATTGGTACTTGAACATTTTTAGGTCAAAAAATGGCTGAAAGTCAGTAAAGATAAGGGAATTACGTCAAGGCCATAAAAATGCCTAGAACCCTTGTTCATTAATGGATAATGGATAATGGATAATGGATAATTACCTCTCCCTAAAAGGGAGAGGTAAGACGCGGTAGGGAAAAAATTTATTTCTCAAAGGGAGATTGGAGGCAAGCGAGGAGACCTCGCTATCCCATCCTACGGACTGCTCCGCAAACGACCGCTTTTTCCCCTTTATTGGGGAGACTTTAAAGGGTGAATTATCTAATTATTTAATTGTTTAATTGTTTAATTGTTTCGGTAATTAAGGATTTATGCCTTTTTGACGTAAAAACCTTTGCCTGTCTATATTTTAGCCTATTTTTTACTTCTATTTTGTGTAAGTCCCATTGTATGGAATTTGTTTAGTAGAGCTATTTTATGCCTGTTTCAAAAAATATTGCTAAATTAACAATTTTTTGGCGTTAGGTAGGGAAAGTTTGGGAGATGGAGTATGCTGAATAAATTTGAAACTTTGATAGTCGGGCTTTTGAAAAATATTCAAGGTTCAAAAAGTTCAATAAGAGGGTTTCATTCGATCGCCGACTAATGCACTTAGGAGTCGTGTAAGAATAACCATTACAGTTTTTTTGATGGAAACTAGATTTCACAATCTATTTCAGATAAAATTTGTAGAAGTTATTTTTACATGATGCCTCAGTAATGTGGTTGAAGTAGCAAAAATTTTTCCCTGTTCGGTGTCTTCACACTTACTAAATTTTCAGTAAACCCTAAATAACTAAATAAACAGTATGCCTGGAAGAAAACTGCTTCTTTCTCAAGATTCAATCAAGAAAGTAAGCAGCTTTCTTCCTAACTTCTTTGTATGGTTTGCCGAGCATATTAAATTGCGATTAATAAGCGGTTATTCATCTTGATTAAATCAGGACTGCTTTTCGAGTTCTGATTTCATTCTTTCTAAAGTTATATGCATTTGATCGAACATTTGTTGAGGAGTAATACCGAATTGATTTAACTGAGTTTTGAGTTGTTCCATGGTCATTTGAGCCATGAAATCTTCCGATAATTCAAATCGCTTCATAAAAATACGGTATCTATCCATCATAGCTTCCATTTGATCGATATACATCTTTTTACCTTCTCGGTCAAATTTGCCATAATTACTTCCTAGCATAATCAAAGATTGATAATCCTCAAATAATTTTTTTGCTTCTTGTTGAACTACTTCTGAATCAAAGAATCCCATAGCTTTCCTTTTTTAAAACTCTAATATTATATTAACTAAACTTTTACAGGTTGGAAGCCTATAAAACGACAATTATGATATCAATCTGATATCTGTTAATTGTGCAGTACCATTAATTACTTAAGTATAACATTAATTGCGTCTTAGATATTGAGTAAGAATAGTGTGGAAATACCTATATTTTAGTTCGTCAAACCAGAAATTTTATTTATAGTAATGTAAGTATTTCCCAGGAAATGCTTATATAGTAATTATCAGGTTATATATCACGTTACTTCCTTTTTTTCTTTTCCTTATTTGACATAGTGACTATATTCTTAACTTATCAGAAGAATTTATTACCGAAAAATTAAGCTATAAAGCCTCTCCATTCATGGATAAAAAAGAAAAAAAATTCTTTTAGCACATCCTGTTCTTTATTAAGAATTATAGCGTTTTCCCAGCTCGTGAGGTACAGTTATCTTTATTTTTTTATTGTCTTTTTATTCCCAGTTAAGTGTTCTCAGTTAAGTGTTCCCTCAAACCTAAAATTTTGTACCTCACGCTTTTTGGGAATTGCTATAATAATTGTTAATTATTAATTATTAATTATTAATTATTGAATAGCTTCTCTTTCTAACAACAAAGTTACTGGACCATCATTCTCAATTTCAACTTGCATCATTGCTCCAAAAATACCAGTTTCTACCTTTAAACCACTCAATTTTAATTGCTCTACAAATAGCTGATAAAGTTGTTTAGCAACATCAGGAGATGCAGAATTATCAAAAGATGGGCGACGACCTTTACGACAGTCTCCATAGAGAGTAAATTGACTAACTATTAACAATTCACCATCTATATCTTTCACAGATTTTTCCCAACGGTTATTATTACTATCTTGGTCAGGAAATAAACGCATATCTAGACATTTACGTACCATCCAATCTATTTCTGCTTCTGTATCAGTTGTGGCAATACCGACAAGCAAATTTAATCCTTTGCCAATTTTACCGACAATTTCTCCATTTACTTTTACCTGAGAAAAATTAACTCTTTGGATAACAACTCGCATAATTTATTTAAGTAAAAATTGAAAATTTTAAAAACGTTTTTTGTTGTAACTTTCAAATAGTTTTGATAAGTTATTTAAAGGAAAATATTTTGATATTCAATATCAGAATATGATATATAAATCTTATTTTATTTGTGAGATATTGTAGATTTTTAGAGAATACTTAACTGGGAAAGAGGAAGAAATAAAAACTACATCTTATGTACTAAGATAACTGCTATCTTAATCAAGTTTTAGGGAACAGTCAAATTATCACATATGATTCCTAATTCCTATAATTTATATTGTGTCTGTTTGAATAGTTATAAGTAATATCAAATCCGTTTAGTTTGCAGTTGGGAGATTCTAGTATCAGTATTGGCAAAAACTCCAAGTTTGGTAGGTGTTTGGTCACCAAACCCCTATGATATTGAATTGTAACGATACTACCGGATTTGATATAAATGATGATAAGGAGCAGGGAATAGGAAGAAGAAATCAACTCAAGGAGAATAGGGAAGAGAAAATTTTTTTGAATGCTAATTATCCTTATCCGGAAATAATATTAGTTATAGATAAAATACTTTGCTAAAGAGGTTCCATGGAAACTCCCTACTCTCTGTACTTTTCCCTATTATTTCCTATTTACTATAGCAATTCCCATACTGGTAAGGTACAAAATTTTAGGTTTGAGGGAACACTTAACTGGGAACAGGGAACAGAAAAGAAGAAAAACAACTGTACCTCATAACTTTGGGAATTGCTATATTTATCAATAAAATATCAAGTCTTTTCCACTTAGGAGAAAAAGATTGGATATATTTTAATTTATCCTTTACTCCCTACTACTTAATCTCTACTCCCTTGCAATCTTAATAATAAGGATTGAACCGAAAATGATAGAATACCATGTATTCAAAAAGAATGTTATACCAATTCTCAAAAATTTTGCTGTACTTGGAAATTTTATTTCTAAATACTATTTATTTAGGTGATATAAGTCTTTAATAATATTTGTTATTTTGATGGTTATTTTAGCAATTTATAAGTATAACATGACTTTTGATAAATGGTATTATAGGGTTTCTCAAGTTACTAAGGTACAGTTGTTTTTCTTCTTTGGTATTCCCACCGAACCCGAATTACTAATACTTAATACCTACTCCCGTTGTAATTTTGTACCTTACCAGCATGGGAATTGCTATACAAATAGTCTATGCAAGGAAGAAATAACAACCAAAAATAAAGAATAAGGAAAGGAAAAAAACCGGAAAGATAATAAGTTTTATCTCTAAATCAAAGCCAAAATTTTCGACAAATAAAAAGCTAATATCATAAGTTTTATACTTGTACTAAACATTTATTAAAACTGTCAAGTATCAAAAGTATTGCTATACTTAAAAGTCAGAAAAAATCAGCTTAAAAAGAACTATAAATAGGATCTCAGTCAAACAAATAATATTTAGAAATATAAACTCCAAGTATAGCAAAATTCATAATAATTGGTATAAGTGCTGGCTTCACTATTGATAATCTTCAGTGTTCAGCACTCAGCTTTCAAATATTTGCTAATTGCTGAGTGCTGATTGATAAATTTATTACCTTATTCCTGCTTAAGTTTTCCTTATTTATTAGTTTTTAGGAGATAACACAATCTTCTAATTGGGAGCGCAACTTCTCATGCTCTAAATTTTGACCAATCAAAACCAACTGATTTTTCTGATTATCTTTCCACTGATCATCATCAACAATACTAAACCGCTTACCACTTAAATGGAATATATGTCGTAAAGAGCTTTCTTGAAACCATAAAATTCCCTTAGCTCGGAACACATTTGCAGGTAATTTATTATCCAAAAAATCTTGGAATTTCTTAAGAGAAAAAGGCTTATCGCTTTGAAAGGAAATAGAAGTAAATCCATCATTTTCTAAGTGGTCAGAATGATGGTGATGATGCTCATGGTTATGGTGGTCATGGTCATGGTGGTCATGGTCATGGTGATGATGGTCATGGTCATGGTGATGATGGTCATGGTCATGGTCATGGTCATGGTCATGGTCATGATGTTCATGGTCATGGTCATGGCTATGAGCTTCTATTTCTTCAAAATACTTATCCGACTCAAACAAACCTACACTCAAAATTAACGGTAAAGCTACTTGCGATTGCCTAGTTTTAATAATTCTAGCATCCTTTTTAATATCCCTAATTTTCACTTCCAACAAATCTAAATCTGCTTGATTAACCAAGTCAGTTTTATTCAACAAAATAATATCAGCATAGACAATTTGACTATATGCTGCTTGACTATTAAATAAATCGAGACTATAGTTAGCACCATCTACCAAAGTAATAATTGAATCTAGGCGAGTCATATCTCGTAACTCAGTTCCCAAAAAAGTTAAAGCTACTGGCAATGGGTCAGCTAAACCAGTAGTTTCTACCACCATATAATCAATTTTTTCTGGTCTTTCTAAAATCTTATAAACTGCATTTACCAAATCATCATTAATAGTACAGCAAACACAACCATTAGTAAGTTCCACCATTGTGTCATCTGCATCAGTAGAAACAATTAACTCATTATCAATCCCAATTTCTCCAAATTCGTTTACCAAAACAGCAGTTTTCACACCCTCTTGATTTTGCAATATATGGTTAAGTAAAGTAGTCTTGCCACTGCCTAGAAAACCTGTAATTATTGTTACTGGTAAACCATGTTTTGGCATATCCAGATTTGATGTATCTAACTGAGTAGTTGTTGATTGCATAGTCTGCCTCTAAAATTAGGTTAATCTTGATTATTGATTGGTATTAATGACAAAAAAATTAGTCATTTAAGTTATCAGTTATCAGTACCTCCCGTTGAATTAGGAAGCTTGAAATACTGAGGTTGATTTTTTTCATCTCCTATCCAAAGGGAAGCTTGAGACCTTATTTTTTAGTCATATTACCTTTCAATTAAAATTGAAACTGCCCTAATAGAAATAGATAAACATGAATATTTACCGAATAATTATTAATTAAATAATTTAGCTTTATTAGCCTCCCCTTTCAAGGGGAAAAAGCGGTCGGAAAGCGGAGCAGTCCGTAGGATGGGATGGCGAGGTCTCCCACTCTTGACAGAGCCGCTCCGAAGTGCGCCATATCCAATCGACCAAGAGAAAAGTGGTTAGGATATTTCCTTGTATTCAATTCCGTTACGGTTTTAACCAGAGGTAATTATCAATTATCCATTATCCATTAATGAATTTCTAGCTAGGCCAGTACAATTATTATAGTAGGAGCTTAAATGGTTCCAAAGGAAGAAAAAACTAAATTAATCAGTAGGTAAGCAAAATTGTTTGTATCTTTACTACTCAGATATATTTATGGTTTTAGGGAGTGGGGAAGATAGGTTGGAGGATAGGACAAACAAAAATATTCACCCCGTCATAAGTAAGTAAGAGCAATGTTTTATACAATTCCAGGAATTAAGCGCGATTACTCCCGACTCCCATACTCCCAACTCCCCGACTCCCCGACTTCCTTCACAAGACCTCTTGCAAAATTTTTAATTAAATTAATTAAAGAGATAAAATCAACAATTTTTACCCCCTATTTCCTATTCCCTATTCCCTATTCCCTGACTTCTGGAAGAAGTCTAAAGAATTATTGGCTCAAAGATTGGCCTACTAAGCTTCAAAGATGGTACAAGTAAATCCAATAATCGATCTACTACCTGCTTCCAAGTAAAATTTTGGACTATCCATTGAGGGCCAGCTTTGCGGGCCTGTTCCCTAAATAAAGTTTTTTCAATTATTATTTGCATTAACTCAACTAGATGGTCTTGTTCTGGCAGAACAAACCGGATTGCTTCTCCATCTTTGGTATAATTAGTCTGGAGTTGACTATCAATTGCTAAGGCAAAGTTGGGGTTAGTAAAATCATCCGTGGGGCCACCTCTTGTACATATTACTGGTAAACCACAAGCGGCTGCTTCTAATACTGGCAAATTAAATCCTTCCGCTAAATAGGGAGATACATAAGCATCGGCAACTTGATAAAGTTGGGCTAGTTCCAGAAATGAAAGAGTTTTACCAACATAGATGATTTTAGGTTGTATTCTTTCCATTTCTGCATCGGTAAGTGCAACTTTGCCAGCTTTGGCAATAGAATCTTTAGAAGGGAAAATAGCGTCCCTACCTTTAAGGATAAGTTTGGTATCTGGATAATGCTCAACAATAGTAGCAAATGCTTTGAGTAAACGCCCCACTCCTTGACTGCTGTTGCACATCACCCCAACGTTGAGAAAGACAAAACAATTATCAATGCCCAATTTTTGGCGCAGAGTATTTCTCTCATCTATTGGCAAAGGATGATAAATATTTGGGTTAACACCCAGAGGTACAACCGCAACCCGACTTTCCTCAGCGCCACTGCGAATAAACCCCTCTTTTGACCAGTGAGACGGAGTAATAATAATAGTATCAGATTGAGCATGAGCTTCTGCAAATGAGTTTACACCCATTCCTTTGATAATAGATTTGGTGACGATTCCCCACTCAGTACAACCAAAAATAGCTGTGCGGTTGCTTGTTGAGGAATTTAGATTAAACGGAGCATACATCCGTAATGTGGCATCTGCTGCTTGTTGTGGTGATGGGTTGGGAATGTTGCGTAATACTGTTTCTGCATTTTGGGGAAATAAACCTGTGACGGGTTGCCAACTTTTGCTAATGTAAGGCATATCCTGATGATAAATTTTTAGTTGGGGTCGCTTGAGCATTTCTAGTAGTTGGAATTGATTGACGATCGCGTAGGAGTGGGGTAAAAAACGCCAACCTTCAATAATTATGTGCAATGGGTTATTACTCCTAAATCTTTGGGTGTTTTGGTAATTAGGTAGGAAAAATAATGGTGCAAACAGAGCTAAAGCAAGTAATATTATTTCCGGTAGCATCCGTATTATATATTGTCAGGTCTGAAGAAGGAAGAGGCAAGAAGATTTGAAAGAAGGAAAAACTGACGTCTTGGTAGATATTTTCCAACCGTTTATAGACTCCGATACTAGAGGACATGATATAAATTTTACTAGATTCTTGGCTCTCCTACTTTCTTTTCAAAGTTAACTTTATTTATGACAAGCTTAGTAATAGTTGAGATTTTTGATATTTTTATTCTCTGGTTTTTTTTCTCAATACAAGGGGCAATAAAATCGTAATTACACTGTAGACAATTTTTATCGCTATTGCTTTCAGAAAAATGTTAATATAATTAATAATCATGCTATAAAAGTTCTATTTTATTTGTCATTTTTTTCTGGGTGCGGGTACTAGATTTAGATAGTGTACTTTAATTGGTTAACTTTGTCATAAGTTATCTCCAACCTGCTGTTAATTTAGGTTGGTTATGCTCCAGATAAATCTAGATATATTTGTGATAGGTCATTTAGGATTTTTAGAAAAAGTGTAAGCATTCAGGTAGATCGCCTTCACCTTTTTCTTGGTAATAATCTTGCACTAAGTAATTAATGATAAATATTAGTAAAGAATGCTTTGATAGTAACTTTTAATTTTCCCTCAATCTTTCAAATATAACTTCCTTTAAAAAGAATAAGTTAATAGCTGACAGCTAATAGCTGATTGCTGAATACTTATGAAAAAGTTATCAATTTTAGTTAATCAAGAACTGTAGAGGAGTTTCCATGAATCAGAAAAAAGAATACACAATTATGATTGTGGACGATCAACAACTGAATCTTCAAATCATGTCAAATTTATTAAAAATATCTGGCTTTAATGTCATAGTAGCAGAGAATGGAGAAATGGCGCTTGAAAAGCTAAAAAACGAATTACCAGATTTGATTTTATTAGATGTACTAATGCCGAAAATGAATGGTTTTGAAACTTGTCATTGTTTGCAATCTTCAGAAAAAACTAAAAATATTCCAGTTATTTTTATGACTTCTATTTCTGAATCTCAGGAGAAAGTCAGAGGTCTAAAATTGGGAGCAGTAGACTATATTGTTAAACCTTTTAAGGAAGAAGAACTTTTAGCGAGAATTAATATACATATACGCTTAAAAGAGGAGATTCAAGAACGGACTAAAGCAGAAATTGAATTGCAAAAAGCCAAGGTTGAATTAGAAGAAAGGGTAAAGGAAAGAACTGCCGAACTTTCTCAATCTATAGCAGACTTAAAAGAGACTCAAATTCAACTGATTAAAAGTGAGCAAATGTCTAGTATTGGTGAATTAGTTACTGGTATTGCCCATGAACTTAATAATCCAGTTAGTATAGTTGTTGGAAATATTACTTTAGCTGAAACATATCTCCAAACAATTATTAATCACATAAAACTATATCAAAAGCAATTTCCTCACCCTGGCTTAACAATTGAAAAAGATGCGGAAAAAATGGATATAGATTTTCTGATGGAAGAACTACCTAAAATGTTATCTTCTATCAAATTAGCTAGCGATCGAATTAGAGAAACCAGTGTATCATTGCGAAGTTTTGCTAGGGCAGATAGTATGTCTAAAGTACCTTTTGATATTAATGATGCGATAGAGAGTAATCTGAAAATTTTACAGCATAGATTGAAAGCTAATAATCAGCGTCCAGAGATTGAAATTGTCAAAAATTATGGATATTTACCTAAGATTAATTGTTATCCTCATGCTTTAAATCAAGTGTTGATCAATTTGTTAGTAAATGCTATTGACTCTTTGGAAGAATATAATTATAAAAAAAATCGAACTTATCACGAAATTTTGCAAAATCCTAATCGAATTAGTATTACTACTTCAGTTATTCAATCCAATGAAGTAGAAATTATCATAGCTGATAATGGACTGGGAATGCTAGCACATCTAAAAGATAAACTTTCTGAAGCTTTTGAAGGTCTCAAATCTAGTAATAAAAGAAATAGTCTGGGCTTGTCTATTAATCACTTAATTGTAGTAGAAAAGCATAGGGGAAGATTAGAATGCAATTCTCTTCCTAAACAAGGAACAGAGTTTGTTATTAAGTTGCCAATTTAAAGTATAAAAACCATCACCAATAATTTCATAATTATTTTTAGTATCTAGTTGTAATTCAGATAAATAGACTTTTAATTCCTTATTAAGCAGGTATACAAAATTAATTACACATTTATACAAACTGAATTCTTTGCCTTCTAAATATCGCAGATAATTAGAATAGGTAAATGATTTTGTCTAGGTATTTATCAAAATGAATTTGAGGATTTATTCCTACTTATAATTAATTGTTATATTTGACTATCTGGTTCTTCATCCTATGATTGTAAATTTTTATTTTACTATTAAACACATCTATAAAAAAGGCGATAAATAATAGCTCTAGCTATATATATTGCTAGCTTTTACTACCACAAAATATCTTGATGATATCTGAAATTTAGAGCTTTATTTGTTGTCTAATTATTTTTTTTGATTTATATTAAACCAGTTTGATAAATGTTTGCTACAAATAGTTATAATACCATTTTTAAAAAAGAATCCTACGAAAAGGTAAATCTCGATCGGAGATGTTTAAAAATAGCTTTTCCAATTCATTTGGAAAATTTTTTTATCATTTTCCTCTTTTTTTTCACCATTTACTTATTCTTCATTCTTCCCTCTTCAGTACATACGTTACATGCTACTTCCGTACCATTCTTCAACAATTAATAATTAATAATTAATTATTAATTATTACCTCTCCTTGAAAAGGAGAGGATTGACTAATCATGAAAATTTTTTCTTCTCAAGGGGAGATTAGATATGGCGCACTTCGGAGCGGCTCTGCTTTCTTCGGGAGACCTCGCCATCCCATCCTACGGAATGCTTTGCAAACGACCGCTTGTTTCTCCTTTAAAGGAGAGGCTTTAAACCTTAATTATTCGGTAATAAACATTTATCAAATTGGCATAAGTCAGGATTTAGGAACAATAATCTCTCAATATTTTTTTAGTAGGGTGAGACTTTCTTTGTAGTCAAACAAACATCATGCTTAAAGTATTTCCATCAATTTTATTATTTGTAACATTCTGTTTTCAAGCTTGCTATGAATAGGGAACAGGGAACAGGAAACTATCAAATTATTACCGATAATTTAGGACTGCTATATTCTTATGTTAAACTTAAATAATGAATTCCTAAAAATCAGAAAATAAAATGTATGATCTAACTCAATTTAGTCTCAGAGATATGTCAGAATGTGGGCTAATTTTACGTCATATCGGCAAAAATACTAATAGTACAGAAGAGGTAAGTAACAGAGTTATTAAGTATTTTTACGAGAATATAGTTAGTAAAAATACCCAGGAAAAATCCTGTGCGTTAATCCGTATGTTTCATACTATTCCATATGAAAAACTCACTTCTGAACTGCAAGAATATGCTTGTAAAATCTTAAATAATCAACCAGTAAATCCTAATCTAAAATGCTTAACTTTACTGGCTACTGCCGGGGAAAAACCAGAATGGAACTTACGAAAAAAATCCTCTGGACATAAAGCAATTCCTTTAGCAAATAAAGAAGCGATCGCTAAAATTCCGATGATATCAAGGCTAATCCAACAATTAGGATTAGATCCTGGTCAAGTGTTAGAAGCAGACCCAAATTTATTGGCTGACTTAGAACAAAAAATGTACAACGTATTCTATGTACCTGATGCTTTGGGTAGCCCTTATATTCCAGCACAAGAATCATTTGTAATTCCTTTTAATATTAAATCTGTAATCGGATTTGGAGGTTTATTACCTTCAGGAAATATGTTTGTAGTTTTAATGTTTTTGCGAGTTAAAGTACCAAGAGAAACAATTGATTTATTAAAACCATTAGCGTTAGCTGTAAAAATGACTCTTTTGCCCTTTGAACAAAGTCAAATTTTTTCAGTTTGGCAATCGGAAAAAATAAGTCATAAGAAAGAAATAAATAAAGATAAAATTATTGAACAGCTTCAATCAGAAAATGCTGCATTAAATCATTTATTAGATGTATCAGAGAAATCCACATTAATTCAATCTGAACGTTTAGAAAAAGCTCTCGCCGAACAGCAAAAAACTCTAGAAAAACTTCAAACGACTCATGCTCAATTACTACACACAGAAAAAATGTCTAGTTTAGGACAAATGGTAGCTGGTGTCGCCCATGAAATTAACAACCCTATTCACTTTATTCATGGAAATATTACTCCAGCTCAAGAGTATATTCAAGACATACTAGAATTGCTAGAAATATATCACCAGCAATATCCTCATCCTACAGCAGAAATTCAAAATAAAATAGCAGAAATTGACCTGGATTTTGTCAAGAAAGACCTTGATGGAATTATTGGCTCCATGAAGATAGGAACAGAAAGGATTTATCAAATAGTTAAATCAATGCGTAATTTTTCTCGGTTTGAAAAACCAGAAATTAAACCAGTTGATATCCATGAAGCAATTGATAGTACGTTGATGCTTTTAGATAACCGTATTCAAGCCAAAACTTCTTCTCCAAAAATCAAAATTATTAAAGAATATCAAGAATTACCATTAGTAGATTTTTGTGCTGGTCAACTGCACCAAGTATTAATGAACATTTTGAGTAATGCTATTGACTCGCTGGATGAATCTAACAATCAACCCACACCAATAAAAGTTAGGAAAAATCCGAATAAAATTAAAATTTGTACTAAAGTTTTAAATAAGGAGTGGGTGGTAATTTCTATTGCAGATAATGGTTTTGGTATGACTGAAGAGGTTAAGAAAAAACTATTCGATTCTTTCTTTACAACTAAATCTTCAGGTAAAGGAACTGGGTTAGGGCTATCTATTAGTTATCAAATTGTTGTAGAAAAACATGGTGGAAAGCTATTATGTAATTCTCAGCCTGGAGAGGGAGCAGAGTTCATTATTCAGATTCCTATTAGACAGAAAGTTTTTCAAATAGCATAAGTAGATAACTAATTTTGTCAGCATTTAGCCTTCAGCTATTATTAGATAATCTTCCTCATTAATTACTTAGTCCAGGATTATTATATTAAATACGTTAATGTTTGCTACCAAAAGACATAGGGGCGATCATCAAAAATCCAATCAATCCCATACGCAAAAATTATCAATTTTTTCCCCCTGCTTCCTACTCCCTACTTCCTCTTTTCTGGAGAGGTCTAAAGATTGATAGGGAGATTGGAAAATTCGTAACTAGCACAATTTTTTGTATTTCATATTACTAAAGAAAAGCTGTTTGCATAGCATTCCGTAGGAAAGGCGATCTACTTGAATATTTACCTAAAAATTAAGTTATAAAGTCTCTCATTTTAAGGAGAAAAAAGAAAAAATTCCTTTGAGCAAAATCCTCTTCTTTATAAGAAGAGGTAATTATTAATTGTTAATTATTGAACTGATTTTTATTTAGTAATTGGTCTAGTTTTACAGTGGATTTCAGGTATATGATACTAAATCCAGTTTATAGAGTATCTTTTTGGGGAGATGGGGTGATAGTTAGAGAGGGATTTGAAAAAGATACTTTTGATAACCGGATTTGGTATTAAGTAGAGTATGATTACCTTTGACACGAGTTGTTTAAGGATAGAATTAACCTTTCATTTGTAATTGGCAAAGCTAAACATAAATATAAAGAAAAACTTACTCCGATAACTGAATTAATGGATAGGTATTTTCATAAAAATAAAGCTTTAGAAGAAGTAAAAAAAATTAGTTCCTTCTTCAACTTTGTATCGTTCTATTTGTTATCAAACGGAAAGTTCCTGGAATTGTCAAATAAGAGTTGTTACAAAAGTTTGTGATGGAAGTGATGGCTTAAAAATGCGTCAAATTGTAACGTATTTACCTGCTTTAAAAATTGCTATATCGAAACTTTATACAGAGAAATACTGTCCAAGAGGTGAAATGGAAAATCGGATTAAGGAACAACAGTTAGATTTATTTGCTGAGAGGACTTAAACTCAAATATTTGATAGCAATCAACTCAGATTATGGCTACATTCTTTAGCTTATATTCTCGTAAATGCTTTTCGTAAACACTGTTTAAAAAAAACTTCATTAGCTCAATCAACTGTGGGAACAATTCGTCTTAATCTTTTGAAATGGGGAGCCAGAATAACTATTAGTTGTAGAAGAATTATTGTCGCTATAGCTAAGGCTTGTCCTTATCAAAATGTTTTAACGATTGCTTAAACTCCAATTCCA
>NZ_JAAHGT010001209.1 GCF_010672385.1 Okeania sp. SIO2F4 | reverse complement strand
ATCCGGAAAATAATTACCATGATTTGTCTCATAATCAAAACATATAGCAATCCTCTGCACAATTGTAATATTTTTGTGGTTGTTAGGAGGACAGAGTCTTAGGGGCGAAGAGGGAATCGCCCGTACAGTCCTCAGAATTTTCAAGGTTTTTCGTCAATCTTAACTATTATAAAAATTATCACAAATCATTTAGGATTGCTATATAACAATTTTTATTTTTTGATCCTAGACTTCATGATTATAACAATTTCAAGGAAGAAGGAAGAAAAAAAGCAATAAAATGCTATGATATTTTATCCCTCAATTAGATAAATAATTTTTGACAAAAAAAGTTGTGTAAGTCCCATTAATTAGTGCTGGTATGATTAACAAACCTAAGCCAATAATTTAGTAACAGTCCTACTAACAAAACTATTGCCAAGCTCCAAGCTCTCGGCAACCTTTGTCTCTGTAAAAACTGCATAGGATAATCCAGTAAAATTGCTAGAATTACTCAGAGAAAGAAAATATTCACCATTGGTTGTAGGTAGTTAATAAAACAGGACTTACGCAGAGGTACTACATATAGCGGAAAAAACTAGATCGTTATAGTTTTTGAACTCTATATATAAGGTCTTTGCGTAAGTCCTATAAAAAGTAGAAATAGCCAACAGTTGAGAAACAATAGTGGAAAAATTAGACCATTGCGTAACTACTTGGGCAACTGTAGGGAAGATTGGTTAATTAGATTGCATCCTTATTTTCTTGGTACTTTTGATAGTAGTGGTTTTTTATAGCGCTTTCCTACAGACTTGAGTCAGTGGTATGTACCTGAAGCAGGAACTGAGCTGCCAAAGCTCGTACAATTCCGGTATGGGTCAGTTTGGGTAAGTTTAGTAGAACGGAAACGTACAACAGAAAGATATGAGTCACCCGAGCGCCCTCAACCAGATTTATAGCATTACCTAACCACGGACAACCTACTGGTGAAGTTGGAGTACCGATAACCTCAACCCACCAAACAGGAGTCTGAGTAGATAAATAGCAATCGACAGTTTTGGCTAGATGACTAAAATCTTGCTCTAGGAAAAGTTCCCGATAAGTGCGATTCATAAATTTAACCAGTATCGCCCTGTCTATACCGGAACCGTTCTTAGAAACCTACAATAATCTGTAAAAATCTACAACTATCTGTTCTATTCCTGCTTCCCACTCGGCAACGTCGGCGTTATCCAGTCCACAGGAACACGCGGTCGTTTGCTGTTGCTTCGCAAAACTGGCGTAACGCAACCAAGATTGCGAAATGCGGAACGCGGAGCGTAGCTCTCACTGACCGCCATAGTTAGATTTAAACCAGCATTTAAATCTCTATCACAACCGAAACCGCAGTGTTCACACTTAAACTCTCTCTCGGATAAACATAGAGACTGTTGATATTAGGAAAAATAAATATTAGGTGTAGATAGCATGGCTGCTTCTTGAGGAGAACTTAATTCCTCTGTCGGAGCTGGTGCTGCTAAATCTCCTGGTAGAAATATACGAGCGCTGACTGCCACCATAGCAATTAAAAATATGATTACCACGATTAATGGAGCAATATATTGACGAAAAATTTGCATAGTTATTTTTAAGTCTCAAACTGAAATTTATCTGTAGAGATGTTCCACAGAACTTCTCTAATTTTTGCATGGAAAGTCTACTTCTATGAATTTGATTTTAGCAAGACTTACAAGTTTTAGAGTTTTAATAGTATTTATAGTTCAGATGCTCTGACAGAAAAACAGCCATCTTTTGTCGCGCTAGCTCTGACTCTGGCAACTCCCAGTTAAGTTCTTGAAAGACGTGCCACATTCCCTCATACGGATCTAACTTAACTGATATGTTTGCCCGATCGAGAGCTTGATAATGACGAACAGAATTACTCAAGAAAATTTCTTTTGTCCCAACCTGAATCAAGGTTGGCGGAAAACCTTTGGTATAGTCCCCATAAACAGGAGAAACGTAAGGATTTTTCTGATCGGCAGGATCGGCGTAAGTATTAGCTATGTTAGTCAAGGAGTATGATTTCAATATTATTGGGTCGTGATTTTTGAGAGTAGCATAAGTATCACCTGTTTCTGTAATATCTGACCAGGGCGACCAAAGCACGACTGTAGCAGGCATTCCTAAACCCTGGTCACGCATTTTCAGTACTGTTCCAGCAGCTAGTCCACCCCCAGCAGAATCTCCATAAATGCCTATATTCTGAAGGCTATAATCTTCTGTTATTAGTGCTTTAATTACCTGAATGACCTGATCTGTAACCTCAGCCCATTTGGCAAAGGGAGCTACAGTATAGTCAATAGACACCACCCGTAATCTTGTAGCATCGA
>NZ_JAAHGT010001208.1 GCF_010672385.1 Okeania sp. SIO2F4 | reverse complement strand
TCTAAAACGTTATAGTTTTGATTGGGGAAGCACAGAGATTTTTTCCTTTCCTCCCACCCAGAATTTCTGTATTCTCAATTTAGAGTAACGAGAGTCTGAGCAAAAGTCTGATAAATTCTCAGTTGTTTAATTCTGGGCAGTTAACCTCAAAAAAACTAAGACGTTATAGTTTTGATGGGGGAAGCACAGAGATTTTTGCCTCTGCCTTCTAAGTTATAATTTTTGTATTCTCAATTTAGAGTAACGAGAGTCTGAGCAAAAGTCTGATAAATTCTGAGTTGTTGAATTTTCGGCACTCAACCTCAAAAAAACTAAAACGTTATAGTTTTGATTGGGGAAGCACAGAGATTTTTTCCTTTCCTCCCACCCAGAATTTCTGTATTCTCAATTTAGAGTAACCAGAGTCTGAGCAAAAGTCTGATAAATTCTGGCTCATTGAATTTTCGGCACTCAACCTCAAAAAACTAAGACGTTATAGTTTTGAATAATTTCTACCTAGAAACTTTCCTTCGGTCTGAGTCATAATTTTTATCTGCTAATTTTTCTAGACTCTGAGTTTTAGCAAAAGTATTGCTTAATTCTTCACCAAGCGAACAAAATTTTTCTTACCCACCCGTAAAACCTTACCATCAAGGTCTGCCGGAGAATCAAAAGTCAAATTTTGATCCGAAATACGGTCGTCATCCAAACGTACAGCTCCCCCAGCAATTTTCTTCCTAGCCTCAGAACTACTCTTACACAAACCACTAGCGCTAACTATATAAAACAACTTTGCTGGAAACTCCACAGAAGCCAAAGAAAATTCTGGGACTGCCTCAGTTTGACTCATATCTCCCTCAAGCACCATTTTCACAGCCGTTTCTTGAGCCTCCAAAGCAGATTCCTTACCGTGATACTGAGACACAATATCCAAACCCAGCAATTTTTGTCTTTCGCGAGGATTCTCCGGCAATCCATCAAGAGGTAAATTTGTCAATAGTTCAAAATACTCTTCTACTTGGTCATCAGGAATTTTCTCCAGTTTAGAATACATAGTCAAAGAGTCTTCCGATAACCCCACATAATTTCCCAAAGACTTAGACATTTTCTGCACCCCATCAGTCCCCAACAAAATCGGCATTAATAGACCAAACTGAGTCTTCTTACCAAAATGACGTTGTAAATCTCGCCCCACCGCAATATTAAACTTTTGGTCAGTACCGCCCAATTCCACATCAGCATCCACAGCTACAGAATCATAGCCTTGCATTAGGGGATAGAGAAACTCATGGATATAGATAGGACTTTCCTGTTGATAACGAAGAGCAAAACCTTCCTTAGCCAACATTTGCCCGACAGTCATCGTTGCCAGAAGTTCTAGAATATTTGCCAAATCTAATTTAGATAGCCATTCTGAGTTGTAGCGAATTTCTAGCCGTCCTGGCGTGTCAAAATCCAATATTGGTCGGACTTGCTCCAAATAAGTTTTAGCATTTTCCTTTACCTGTTCTGGAGTTAACTGCCGTCGGACTTCAGATTTCCCAGTCGGGTCGCCAATTCTTGCGGTAAAATCTCCTATTATTAATACTGCTGTATGTCCAGCATCTTGAAATGCCCGAAGTTTCCTAACCGGAATACTATGGCCTAAATGGATATCAGCCCCTGTGG
Source organism: Okeania sp. SIO2F4 (assembly GCF_010672385.1). Lineage (GTDB taxonomy): Bacteria > Cyanobacteriota > Cyanobacteriia > Cyanobacteriales > Microcoleaceae > Trichodesmium. The sequence continues at coordinate 710 of NZ_JAAHGT010001208.1, read as the reverse complement.
GGTCAATTCCCAACTTAACCCGTAAAGGACGGTCTGATTTAGTTAACCTCTGGATTAAGTTTTCATCAGGATCTTGAGAATCTGATTGATCTGGGAAAATTTCGCTGATGCCACGATGTAACCATGTAAATTTATCAGTCATCATTTAGTCTTAGTGAACTTATATAGCTTGACTTTGAGGGTAATTTTAGTTATCAGTTGCCATTACCTCCGGTAGAAGACAGAGGCAAGAAAATACTGAAGTTGATTTTTTTTATCCCCTTAAAAGGGAAGGCTTAAGACCTTATTTTTTGGTCAAATTTAGTGTAGGAAGTTATGAATAAATTTATTTAAAAATTGAAAATTGGAAAATTTGAGGTACTCTCAAAATTTATGCCTTTGATAAGCAGACTAATAATTAGGAGTGCTAAAGCAGCATAAATTTTTACAAATATCACTTATCCTTATTTTTATTGTACATACTTTGAACAGGAGTCAATTTAAACATAATAATATAGTAATGAGTACTTATATCAAGTCTCACTGAGTTAGTCATAATAAAAATTTTCTTCTTTTGAAACGAGAAGATTTTTCACTTTTTCCCCTTGTTCCCTACTCCCTATTCTCTAGATTTTTCATTGTGGGTATTCAAAGAAACAAAATATTAGTTATAGTCATCAACTTTTTTTCTTCCTTTTTCCCTACTTCCTAAAAAATGTTAAATTAATTTA
>NZ_JAAHGT010001207.1 GCF_010672385.1 Okeania sp. SIO2F4 | reverse complement strand
AACATTTGTTTCTGTATTTGAGGAAGTTAGTATTAGGTTTCGGAGACTCAACCCCGACTTTACTGTTTGGTTAAATTTCTTTTTTTCCCCAGACCTGGTTTTTGACTTTAATCATCAAAAAATTATCGGTAAATTTAGAGGCAATATCTCAACATTTGTTTCTGTATTTGAGGAAGTTAGTATTAGGTTTCGGAGACTCAACCCCGACTTTACTGTTTGGTTAAATTTCTTTTTTTCCCCAGACCTGGTTTTTGACTTTAATCATCAAAAAATTATCTGAAAAACTATAACAGAAGTAAAAATTTCTGCCACATCAGCAAATAGATCAGCAGGGAAAGCATATCTAATTTTGGTGATTTTCAGAGTTGGTAAATTTAGAGGCAATATCTCAACATTTGTTTCTGTATTTGAGGAAGTTAGTATTAGGTTTCGGAGACTCAACCCCGACTTTACTATTGGGTTAAATTTCTTTTTTTTCCCCAGACCTACTTTCTGAGTTGAACCATCAAAAAATTATCTGACAGACTATAACCGAAGTAAAAATTCCTACGACATCAGCACAGATAGTAGTAGAGAAAGCATATCTAAATTTTGTAATTTTCAGAGTCGATAAATTTAGAGGCAATATCTCAACATTTGTTTCTGTATTTGAGGAAGTTAGTATTAGGTTTCGGAGACTCAACCCCGACTTTACTGTTTGGTTAAATTTCTTTTTTTCCCCAGACCTACTTTCTTCCTTTAATCATCAAAAAATTATCCGACAAACTATAACAGAAGTAATAATTCCTACTACATCAGCGCATAGAGCAGCAGGCAAAGCATATCTAGTTTTTTTAATTCCAACACTGCCGAAATAAACAGCTAATACATAAAAAGTTGTTTCTGTCGAACCCTGCATAGTTGATACTAAATAGGATAGAAAACTTAATGGTTCATTTGTGACTATTTCCGACATAATGCCAAAAGCACCACTGCCAGATAAAGGTCTAATTAATGCCATAGGTAATGCTTCTACTGGTATTCCAATTAAATTAGTTATCGGCGATAAAATTGTAGCTATAATATCTAGTGCGCCACTCGCTCTAAACATTCCAATTGCTACAAAAATTGCCACCATAAAAGGAATTACTCTGACGGCAACTTCAAATCCTGCTTTTGCACCTTCGGTCATTGTTTCATAAACTTTAACTCCTCGAAAATAGCCGAAAAGTAGAAAGGAGCAAATTAATATTGGCAATAACCAATTAGACAAACTTTGGAAAAAAGCAAGACTAAAAATATAGGGTATACCTCTGAGACTTAAGCGATAAATTACTGCACCTAAAAAAGCTCCGATTAAACTAGCAAAAACTAATTTGCCAATTTGGCTGGGTGGTGTGAATTCTGAGATTTTTTCTTCTCCATCAATCAAATTATTTTTATCTAAATATTCTGGAGAAATTGATTGATTTACACTTGGCATTGGTTGCCGACTTGCAAAAAATTTTGCTGCTACAATAGCCGCAATTGTAGAACAACAAGTAGCGATAATTGTAGGTAAAATAATATCTCCTGGATTAGTAACACCAGCACTTGCTCGAATAGTTATCACACTAATAGGAATTATCGTAACTGAAGAGGTATTAATTGCTAAAAATAAACACATTGCATCTGTGGCAGTTCCCTTTTCTGGATTTAATTTATCCATTTCTGCCATAGCTTTTAAACCCATCGGTGTCGCAGCATTTCCTAATCCTAAAGCATTAGCAGCTATATTTAAAATAATGGCAGACATAGCAGGGTGAGATGGAGGTATATCTGGAAAAAGTTTTACCATTACAGGATAAATTAAACGGGCAATTATTTTCATTCCTCCTGCTGTTTCAACTATTTGAATTATCCCTAACCATAATGCCATACTACCAATTAATCCGATGGCTAAAGTAACAGCATTTTTGGCACCTTCAAATGATGCTTCAGTTATTTCTATCATCCTACCGTTATATGCTGCTATGACTGTAGCTGAAATTATCATAAATAGCCAAATACTATTAATAGGTGATGTTTGTGATTGATTCATTTTTAGAAAATAGGGAGTAGGGAGTAGGGGCGATTCGCGAATCCCCCGTACGGGAGTAGTGGCGTGACACACCTAAAATGTTGCAATAGTAGGGACGGGTTTTAGTGGAAATTTTCATGCTTACCCTAAGATTTATATAAACCCGCCCTCATGCACAAAATATAGGTGTGTCAGTCCAGTAGGGAGAAATAAATAATTAATGTATATAGCGCGATAATTTATTGATTATCTGTTAACTGAAATAGTCTTGATATTTGACATTAGTATTTTCTATTCATTATTTATCATCTATAAAACAGA
>NZ_JAAHGT010001206.1 GCF_010672385.1 Okeania sp. SIO2F4 | reverse complement strand
GAAACTTCTGATAACCATTCTCTGTCTTCAGTGTTTTTAGCTTGAGTAATAAAAAGCTTTTGTAATTCGGATAAGTCAAGTTTCTTTTCTCCTGAAGTATACTTTTCTTGGCAGCAAGCTAGGCTATCATTCCAAACTACACGGACGCAACCAAATAACTTTGCGCTCTCGGTATTTTTGTTGGCGTGTTGGATATATACGATACTTAAATCTAGCCTTCATAATCTGAGGTTTTAATTATTAACATTGACTATAACATACTTATTGAAAAAAACAACTAAAAAGTCGCCCTAGAAGGGCGAGGCTTCAAACCCATTTTTTTGGTGAAAAACCCGACGGGTGGCGCATAAGCGGAAAACGGATTAAGCGTGGTTTGTATCGTAGTGCCTATAATTGGTTAGTCAATGCCGATTGTAATGGTAGTGCAAATATTCGTAAGAATTGTAAAGGCAATGCTTAAATTAGATTTGAGCAAAGTCAATAGAGGCATCGTCAAGATGCCCATCAGAGTTAGGCTTTGGGCTAATTCTGTGCAAGAATCTCCGTCGCGAAGAGCGCGGAGAGCGTCAATACCTTACCTTTTTGAAGCTTATTCTGAACCTTTCTTCAGAATTGACTTATATATTTGAATAAATATTTACTACAAATTTATATTCCATATTTCCTATTTATTATTTATAAACAAATAATGTGTAACATTATTTTATCAATCTAGTATTACAGACTAACTTTTCCTGGTAGTGGCAAACAAGTAATGATAAGTAGTAGGGGATAGCTGAAAAACAGCTATCCGATTATAACTTTAGGAATAGAGAATTAAGTCACTGAATAGTTCTGATATTTCTACTATTTCCTGAATAACTGTAATACTATTTCTTAAAAATCTTGCTATACCCGATCTGGTAGGGAAATGTGGAGTGTGTGGGTTCTGGGGGCAGAGGTTAAAAGTAGGAATCATAATTACTAACGGACTAATAATTATCAAAAACAGACTTTAAATCTTGGTAACCATTTCACTGTTGAAGTATAGAAAAAGTATAGAATTAATGCATGGTAATTGGTATAACTTCCAAGCAAAAATAGCAAAAATCCGTAATTTCTCGGAATTTATTAGTAGGTATTGGTGGAGGATATCTAGAATTTTAAACGGTATATTCCCGATCGACACTAGAGTACAGCTAATTTGAGCTATTCACTTTATAAGCAATCTATCTTCAAAAAATTATCTATCAAAGTTCAGTATTTTCTGGGTAGATATTTGATTAGTTTTAGCTGATAATAAGATGAGAAAGTTAAAAAGCAATGAAAAAAACTAATTTGATTCATTGTTACTAATTGTTATAAAACAAGAATTTGATTTGTTAAGAACAAGCTGATTTTACGTCTTATTAAGGAGTTTGCCGTGAATTTATCTAAAGTCAATCAAAAACTTTTAAAACTGGGAGCATTAACAGTTGGTACATTTGTATTATTTACTTCTTCAGCAAAAGTTTTAGCATCTACTCCTGGACAAACGAATAACAAATCTATGTTACTTGCTCAAGCATCTCGTCAGGAGTGGCGTATTTGTGAGCAAAAAGGAGAAAATTGGTCTGAGGTAAAATACTTTGAATCTAAAAATTATTTTGCCAATATTTGTCGTAATAGTAATGGTCAATTAACTTTAGTAGCTGGCGCGAAATCAAATCCTAATCAACTTTTAGAATTACCTGTCACTGGTGAACAAGGATATTTAGCTATTGATGGAAGTAAAACTTTTATGATTGATAATACTCATTTTAGTATGGCTATAAACGGAATGGTAGTCAGGAAAGAACAAGTAACTTACAGAGGACAGTAGATTTACTAATACTGTTTTTAGAAAAATTTTTACAATTAGCACTTGATTTGATGGCTTTATTTGTAATTTATTAAGACTTAATTTGATAGTTAGATGCTATTGTGCATCAAAAAATTTATTGTTGAATTAAACAAACTGTTTCTGTATCTAAAAAAATTAGCAAATTATCTGGGTGCAACTTATATCATATTTGTCATTGACCAGAAAAATACCAAAAATTACAGCGCTTTTCGGTATTGATCGACCATATCGTCACAACCAAAACCCTGTAGGGGCGTTTTACTCCCCAACATATTTGCGCAGCATTCCATAGGAAAAAGCGGAGATGCCGCCTCAGTAAATGGCCATTCACCCCTACTCTGGTCTATCGATAATGAAAACCACTGTAATATTAGGATAGTGAAGTTCTCTCCCGCTAAATCGAAGATTATAGCGGGAGCTTCTCCTCCTCACGGATAGAGCTTCCTGTTTCGTAGGCTGACTAACGTCTACGCCTCCACAGGCTGCAACGATGAGACCCACCGCC
>NZ_JAAHGT010001205.1 GCF_010672385.1 Okeania sp. SIO2F4 | reverse complement strand
TGTAGAATAGGCAAATCATAATTTTGGCAAAGTTGAGAAAATTTTGGCAAATTTCTCTACCTCATCTATATATAGATAAATGAATTTTTCCGACTTGGTTTAACTGTCTGACTATTGGAGGGGAAAGCTGGAAATAATTTCATCTATTTATATCTTGATATTTCTGGTTTCTCTCAAAGCAACAATAATTTTTGCCGACTCATCGATTGTAGAATAGGCAAATCATAATTTTGGCAAAGTTGAGAAAATTTTGGCAAATTTCTCTACCTCATCTATATATAGATAAATGAATTTTTCCGACTTGGTTTAACTGTCTGACTATTGGAGGGGAAAGGTCGGAATAATTGTATCTATTTCTGTCATTATTTTTCTGGTTTCTCTCAAAGCAACAATAATTTTTTGATAGCGATCGATCTCTTCATCGGATAATTCCCGGTTAGCTTTTTTTCTGTCTTTAAGCCATTTATCTAAAACTTGGTAGCTACCGATTTTAAATTCCCATACTTTTTGACTGACTCCTGTGAAATAACAGTTTTTGTTAATCCAGATTTTTTCGTTTGTCGAATCATATCTAATTTCTTTGACTAGATTTTTACCATCCCCTTGATAATTAATAGTGTTTTTTTCTTCTGCATAGAAAACTGATAAATTTTTGAGTAAATGCAGATTAACTAATGCCTCACCTTTAGTTGTTAATTGTTGGAATAATTGATTATTGTTTGTGAGTGGGATACGAGGAAAATCTATCTGTAAAAATTCAGCATATCTTTGTCGATAAATAGGGGAATGAAATATGGCATAAGCGTAATAAAAAATCTTTTCTGCTGTGGGGATATATCCTAATTTTTCTTGGATGGCAGTTAAAAAATTTGAGGATAGATTGGCTTTTTTTTCCACAAATAAATTTGTTTGCCCGTTTTCTGTATCTGGGTAGATGTAGAGCGGAAAAACATAGGTACTTTCTCTGCTTTTTAAAGAAACGGCACAACGTTCTGTAATTATATTAGAACAAAAAATATGAGAAAATCCCAGCTCAGTTTGTTGTCTGCAAGAAAGTAAAGCAATATTATCCGATTTTAAATTTATCATTACTTCATTCCTTGGATATTCAACAATATTTTGATGATGATAACAAAATCTTTTATCAAAAGGGCGATATAAACAAGCAGTTAAATAACTTTCCCAATTTGAATTATTAGACAATAAATTTCTGTTTACTTCAATTTTCCAATCACGAGTATCTTTAAGCTTATATCTATTAGATAGTTTTTCATCAGTTATTGTTAAATCTCGAAAATCCTGGATTCGTTTTAAAAGCACATCTATATCAAAATCTATGACGAAATTATCTCTATGAGTTGTAAATCCTGTAGAATTAACGGGGAAAATATCTATAACACTCCACCCTTGATTATATTCTTCACTCAAATCAAAATTTTTAGGTGAAAAAAATAAATTAGGTTGAGCAGGTTGTAATTTTATCCAGTCAACATCCTGAAAATCTACACTCTCTAAAAATTGATATTTATCTTCCCTTTTTCCCCATAAATCAAAATAAAAAACATCAGCAGGTAACTTCACCCCATCTCTCTTTTTATAAACCACCGAAAAAGCATCAGGTTCACTTTTTTCCCTAATCGCAATTAAAATCGCCACACCTTGTTGAATATCAAAAACATTTTCATCAACCTCTCCATCTGGAGTTGTTTCTTTCAATAAAGAATTACCATGTAAATCCATAATATAGAGACTATCAAAATATTTCATTAACTCCTCTCTCATTCCCCGATGAATTAAACCATTAATATAAGAATGATTAGTAATCAAACCTATTACCCCATGACCAGTTTTTTCTATTTGCTCGTGAGCAAAACGAATAAACTTAATATAGTCATCATCAAGAGGTTGAATATTCTTTTCTCCCTCCAACCTAACCCTACCTTTATATCTTTCTAAAAGTTCACCAATATAAGTTAATTCTGTTATTTCCTTTCCAGCTTTACCTATTTTATAAACCTTCTCCCATGTCAAACCATTATATTTAACATCTGCCAAATATTTAGTATCCTCCTCCAGTCGTCTTTTCCGCTTACTAACATTTTGCGAACTAACAGAATAAGGAGGATTTCCCAACACCACAAAAATCGGTTTTTCCTCCTTAACCTTTGCTGCTTGATTAGCTTCTTCAGAAATATATTCTGCTAATAATAAACTAGACTTTTTTATCCCCTCATCCAAAGCATTACTCAAAAAAATATTTAATCTTTCCTTTTCCTAAATACGATAACCCAATATCTCCAATAATAACCGCAACTTTAAATGAGCAATGGCGTAAGGAGTCATTAATAATTCAAAACCATATAACCGCT
>NZ_JAAHGT010001204.1 GCF_010672385.1 Okeania sp. SIO2F4 | reverse complement strand
TCAAAAAAAACGGCGCGTCAAAGGATTTTCACTTCCATCCTCACAATTTTTGTGATATCATAAATATTAAGTGGTGTTCTTTGCCTATAAGTATGACTTTTTATTCAACCATTTTTCCTTACTCCCGGATGATTGAGTATTCAGGCATTTTCCCTACAAACAACGCCACAAAGATTGTCATTTTATCTAGCTCCCATAAATATTTGTTTTCCCCTATCAAATCTTTCCATTTATCCTCAACAGAAAACCACCAACATTTTCATTTTAAGAAGCTCCTGAAAAAATCGGCGCGTCAAAGGATTTTTACTTCCATCCTGACAATTTTTGTGATAAGCTAGAGATTAGGTGCGGTAGTTCGCCTATGTACATGACTTTTTATTCAACTAAAAAAAGTGTAGTTTTGATCGCAAATGTTGTAGAAAGGAAAATCAACCTAAAAGATACGCTTAGGGATTCTATAGCAAAGAAGAATTGATTAAGAAATAGACTGATGATGAACCTTAGACTAGGAAATGTTTTTCCAACTGTTCCCTATTCCCTACTCCCTACTCCCTACTCCCTACTCCCTACTCCCTCTTTTATCTATAAATAGGCAGAGTAAAATGAAAACAACTACCATTACTAGGACTAGAATCTACCCAAATTTTACCATAGTGAGATAAAATAATTCGGCGACACAAAGCCAAACCAATACCATAACCCTCCTTTGACTCATCACGTTTTAGTCGGAAAGAATCTTCAAAAATCCGATCGCGATTTTCCTTCGGAATACCAGGTCCACTATCACAAACCGTCACCTGCACCTTTTGAGTTGTGCGATCGAGGATAATAATCTGAATCTCACCCTCTTTCGGAGTATACTTAATCGCATTATCAAGCAAATTAACAACTACCTGACGTATCCTTTCTCGGTCAGCATAAACCAACGGTAAATCATTAGGAATATCTGTTTTTAACTGCAATTTTTTTAACTTCAGTCGGTCTCGAAACTGCATTTTCACCTCAGAACATAATGCTCCCACATCTAATTTTTCAGGTTGAATTTGGAACTTGGCACTTTTCCCTCTTGGTCTCTCTAGAATATCCGTAATCATTCTGTCGATCGCGCGCACTTGGTAACGCGCTTGCCTAATCAACCGTTCTACAAGAGTTGGAGAACCTTTAACAAACTCACTCTTCACCGTTTTTTGAGTTGACTCTAAAGTTTCTAGAGCTAATGAAACTGCCGTCAGAGGGTTTCGTAAGTCGTGAGCTAACATAGCAATGATGCGGTCTTTAAATTTTAGTTGAGCTTGCAATTGTTCTTTTTCCCGCTTGAGGCGAAAAATTTCGTCTGACATTTGCATTAACTCAGCAGCACAATTAATCGAACTAACAGATAATTTTTCACTAATAGCTTGTTGTGATTCACATTGGGAATTATCATCACACCTAGATTCTGCTAAAGAACGTTGCCAACGAGGCCACCAATATTCCAACTTCGCCACTAAATTTGTACCAGTAAGAGTTTGCCTAGGTTCAGGATGAATTTTTAGTAGAGCAGGAGTAGCAATTAACTTGAAATGTTCCGCCATGTAGGGTTGTTCTCCTACATCAATAACATTAAATTCAAATGGGTAATCTGTTTTTAAATTACTTAGGGACTTACGAATAGCTTGAATTTGTTCTTGAGAACCAGGACGTTTATTAATAAACAATAAAAGTTGTAAGAATCCGTCGTTATTAGATTTTTCTGAAGACACCTTTACGAAATCTCTAGGTAAGTGAGATGGACTATTAGTATCTTGTTGTCGCAGAGGAAGAGAATAATTAACCATCTAGAACTTTCCATATATATTCCCGCCTACCTAGATATTGGGCCTGACTGGACAAGCAGGGCGGGGTTTACCACTTACCATTCACAAATTAGTTTTAAAATTATCGGCCATTATAGCGCTACGCGCAAGTCAAAAGTCAAAAGTCAAAAGTCAAAAGTAATCCCTGACCGAGTTTGAGCATTTATAAATGTCCTAACCTTTGCTTCAACTGCTATAACAAAAAGTTTGTTTCTGAGATAATTTAATCTCTATTTTATATTCTGACACTAATACTGTAAATTCAGTTTCTTAACTGTATTGAGATTATCCAATAGTCACTTGACATAATTTATATTTTATAGTAATAGAAAAAATAATCCTGGCAACGTGGTTATGATGGCTCAAGTAAGATATAAATTTCTGGTAAGTGTTATACTGCAAGCTTTAAATTTAGGTGGGTGATGTTGGTTAGCAGGCAAAAAAATCAGTTCCTCAAGATGCTGTTCGTGGTAGCGATCGCCTTTTTTATAGTTTGTCTATTATTTAACCTGCATCGTTATTATAGTTTTTACGCCA
>NZ_JAAHGT010001203.1 GCF_010672385.1 Okeania sp. SIO2F4 | reverse complement strand
AATTTACTTTAACTTAAAGCACTTTTCAGGTGCATAACCTCACGTCACAACCAAAACCTTATAGGGAAGTTCCATGAAACCTCCCTACTGTGGTTTACCCAAATGAAAACGGCTGTAATATAGTAATGACAATTGTTTTGCTAAACAGAGTATTAGATGAAAAATTAAAGAGATGCTCCCTAAGCTTTTTTTTAGCTGCATCTCTTTACAATGGAATATTTGAAGGTATAATGTAGTCAGGTTTTAAAAGTGAAGTAGGTTCGCCAGAAATTAGACCTGTGAACCTACACTTCTTCTTTTTGATTGCGCTTGAGGGAACTAGCACCTAAAATACTTATTCCCAAAAAACCTAATAAAGAAGCAGGTTCAGGAGTGCTTACCGAAGAAACAGCAGTATAACTGCCAAAGAAAGAAGTTTCAAAAGAATTTCCATCAGGTAATAAGTTAGCATATAGGTTAGTAACCCCATCACCACCACAGCAGCCAATAGGATTATCTATGGAACCTGTAGGTTCAAACGTCAATACAGTATCAAAGTCATTCTGAAAATCAATAGAGCCACCAACAATAAGGCCATTAAAACCCGTGAAAACTAGACCAAGTTCACCTGCTCCCAAATCGAAGATTGAAATTCCGGCAAGAGATAAGTTTGTTCTTAGATCTCCTATATCAAAAGAGGAACCATCATCAAAGCTGAAATTCATATCAAGATTGCTCAAACTATCTAGTGTATATATTCCAACCTCAGCATCGCCGTCAAAGCTGAGTACCCCACTGCCTACAAAAGGTTCTGCTAAATTATTATCAATAATAGCATCAAAAGTAAAATTGAATTGTGCTGCATGAGCAGGGATAGTTTGAAAGCTAATCATTGTTACACCAGCAGCAGCTATTGAAAACTTCTTGAGCATAATATAAATTTCCTTGGAAAACTTTATGACCTACGACATTTAGCTTATTTCTCCCCCGAAATTTTTTCAACTCCTTCTGGCTAAACTTTACAGAATCTTTAAAAATGAAGAAAGTATTTTTAGCATTTAAAATTACTACCATCAATTACTAAATAAGCCTTTGAGGTTATAGGTACAGTAATAGCAATTATGAAATTTTGATGAAGTAAGATTGGGTGATGTATCCAGGAAACCAGGGAGTGATACAATAAAAGTTTAATTAATATCCTCAACTTTGAATAATCTTTAATTTGGTCAATGGTTGTTTTTCAAGGTTAAAATTAGGGGCATCATATCCAGTTTGGTTGAATAGTTGTCATTGCGATCTATAAGGAAGCAATCTCTAATAGACATCTCCAGAAAAGAGGGAACAGGGAACAGGGGGTAGTAATTGATAATTTATGGACAATAATTGATTTTATTTTTCATTTTTGGAGATGTCTAATACATTAAGACTGCTTTCCTAACAAAATACTCGGTAAATCTTTCACATTGCCCCAGTCGCGATCGCTTCTATTTTGAAATAAAATGTACCCATAAATTACCATCTGGCATACAAACATTACGAATTAATCTATAAGAATAATGGAGAAAAGCACCACTTAAGTCAGTACGATACCCAGTAGAAAACCATTCGCCATAAGGGTCATGGATAAATAATCCTTCATTATCAAAACCAACACCAACAATTAGATGACCAAAAGAGGTAAAATAACTGTGTATAGCTACAGGATTTCCTGCTATTAGGGAGTCTTGAACTTCTTCAATTGTGGCATTAGTTTTAAAAGTATCTTGACATCCATAATCTCTAACAATTTTAACTAAATGATATGGATTATGACGACTGTAACCTTGAGTTAAAGCATAGTCATAAAGCTCGTCTTCAAATTCACCATAATTTGACCTACGATTCACCTCTAAAAATTCTAAACATGAAGCAATTGAAGTAATATTACATAAGCCTGTCGGGTTATACCAATTGTCTAGTTTTGGTTTGTACGGAACTTGTATTCTGATATTTTCTGGTTTGAGCTTAGGATGCACAACTTGATTATTTTCATAAATTTCAATATTTTTTTCATGGATATACCAAACTCCTAAACTGTTGTGTTTATGGTTACGAAAAGCAATCCGGAAATGGTTTCTCACTGGAGCGTAAGCTAAAAGTTCAAACTCTTGATTAGCAGAAATATGATGTTTTTCTGAATCAGTTAATTGAGAAGATTGAAGCGGTCTAGACTTAAGAATAGTATCCTTTTTAGTTTTTAATATGATTGGAGCTGCGGGAATATTTGCTTCTATTGCCTCGAACAATTTTTTGATAGTTTTTTCTCCTAAATATCCAGCTTCACCACTTTTTTGATTAACTTGAAACCGATGAAGTGCTGCTGTGGTTAATGGGCCAAATATGCCATCTACTGGAGGGTTAAA
>NZ_JAAHGT010001202.1 GCF_010672385.1 Okeania sp. SIO2F4 | reverse complement strand
GTGATGGATAATTTAACTTCAACCAACCACCTACTTCCTGAAATTCCCAAGCTAAATTATCAGAATCATCCTTAGTAGTCTTGTCAAGGTACTCGCATATAGTGATTAAATTTTCATATTTATCCTTGTTTGGAGCAATAAAATCTTTAACATACTCGTGGTCTAGATATTCCTCTTTGTCAAACTCATATTTTTGAAAATCTAACCACACCATATTTTCAGGTAAAGAACCTATTGAAGAACCATCTAACTTAACTATTATTTGTGCCCACTTGCAGTATTCAGGGTCAACCGAACCTATAGCTAAAGATATTTTGTGACGCTCATTAGTAGGTAGGAAAAGCAAAAGATTATCTAGAAGTAATAATAGCAATCGTGTATTTTTTTTGCTTTGGTCAGTAAGTAGTAATCTTTTACCATTCAAAATTACATCTAGTGCTTGAAGCAAAATCTTTTGCTCAGAATTTTTAAGTTTTTTCCATACTTTTTCTATCGTCTCCCTTGCTTTTTTCTCTGTAGTTTCTGTTGCTGGTAAAGGCTTAAAATCTTCCAGACCCAAAAGCCAAGATTTTTGCTCAGAATCATCAAGTTGGTTAAGACTACTGAAGGTTGGTATTGACATATTACCTAGTCCTCCCAACAACCTACAAATTTGATTTTTAAATCCAACTATTTCTGCCTCAGATACAAAAATATAACGATGCTGGAAAAATGAGCGACTGCCACCTCTCGAAAAGATACCTTTATCTTTATTAAAAGCAGGAGCAGCTTGAATAAGTAGAATTTTTTTTTCTGGCAAAATCCGAGTATTATTCCTACAAATTCCTACAGCTTTACGATTAGGGTCGCTACCTTGACTTCCCCAAAAGTAATAAATTTTTTCATGTATATCTTCCAGCTCTGAAATATTATTGTTTAAATTTTCACTGCAAGAAACTAGACGGTACTCACTATCCTTTTCTGCAACAAACTTACCATATATAAACTGGTCAAATTTAGACTCTTGCGACATGAGGTTATATCTCCATAACTAAAATTGCTTTTAAGTATTAGAATCTCCTGAAGAAGTATTAGGAATATTTGGGGGAAAACTCTTAATTCCTCTCACTAACCAATCAATAGGAGTAAATATATTTATTGGGTTGAAAGGTGCTTCTGTATTAATTTTATATTTGTTGGGATTAATGTCTTCTGTCTTGATATTTTCCTTTCCAAAATCCTATGGGTCTTGCTCGTCTTGCTCGTCTTGCTCGTATGTTAAAAATATAGGATCTTCTTCAAATTCAAATTTTGATGCCGTATTTTTTTGTCTTTCTTCTTCTTGTTTTTCTTCTTCGTCGAGAATAACAGGAGATTTTACATTACCATCACTATCTTTGTAGGTTCCAAAACCAGAAATATAAAATAACTGACAGCGATTTTCTGGAGTAGGATTTATGTTTAATCTAGGATTATCCTTAGACTTATCTTTAGGTTTTTCTATTTGTACATGAAAAAAGTTGCTTAACCATTTTAAATTCACATTTGGTCCTTTCCCTAACATTTCTAGAAACATCTGTTCGGGATACTTATATTTTTCTTCAAGATACTTTTGATTAACTTCTGCATGATCTATTTTAGTAATGCCAAAAGCGACATACTGCTCCAATGGTTTTCGACCACTTTTCCTTTGCATTGCATTAAATAGTTTCATTAGTAAAGTATGGTATGGTTTAGTCTGTTTATCCTCCTGTAACGGACTTAGTAAAAATATAATCCCATGACATTAAAGGAGATAATCAACCACAGTACCCTCTTGACTATTTTCGTGCAAAAAATCATTGTAAGGGTCTTGTAAAGTTTTTCCAGAAAAGTCGAAAAATGTTAATTCAGTATTACTTCCATCCTCATTGTTTATCCTGTAGGAATACTTGCTTTTTTCCCCTGCTGTTTCTGTAGCGGGTATAAATATTCCTCGATCCAAAAGTTCTATACCATTATTAATATATTCTTCTGTATCCTCGTCAGTTATTTGAATTTTCCCTTCATTGAGTAAATATTCATATAATCTGAGCATATAAACAGATTTTCCAGCGCTTTGAAAACCCCAAATTCCTAAACGAATTGGTGAAGGAATTGGTCGTGGTTTTGGACTCGGTTCATTGACTGATTCATTGACAGTTTCGTTTGCTGTTGTATTAAACATAGACGAAATTAACCTCGTGTATAAGTAGCTTTACCTGAATCGAAATTTACCGCTAATTTAACAGTACAGAAAAACAATAAATTGGATGTTCATAGAGCGCCAAAATACTTCTATTATAATTGCTCTTTATAAGATAAAGCTTCATCTATTAGAGCAAACCATTGTTTCTGTAATTCCTTTTGTTCTTCTAACTCCTGAAGTAGCTTTATCTGA
>NZ_JAAHGT010001201.1 GCF_010672385.1 Okeania sp. SIO2F4 | reverse complement strand
ATCACGCCCCAGTTTCAAATTTACTACAAAAAAAGTGGAGTGGGAAGGGGCAGCTCATAGTTGCCCCTTCCTTTGACCAACAATAATTATCATTATCAATTGTACATTTGATTTTTTGGAGGTCCCTAATTGATTGACACTTTTTAGTGGCTTCCCATTAATCAGCAGTGGTTTGACACCAGGCTTATTTGTAGATAGAGCTACTAATCTGTCAATTCCCAAATCTATTCCTGCTACATATGCTGACTGTATCTGTGGAACAGAAGTTTTTTCATCTACAACTTCAATTACATAGCAGCCAGTAGCAGGAACTATTCGCACTTCAACTACCTCCTCAACCACTACTGGTATTTTGATTTGACTCATAGATAAGTGACAAATACCGTCTTTGAGAGGGGCTTTATAAACTGATTCTTTTGAATATATAACTACATTTCGGCCTTTGCTTTTGTCCTTATACTTTGGTATTTTGGGTTGAGCGTGAAACTTTTTTGGATGTTTTGACCATTCTTTGATAGCTTGAAAATAGCCACGCCAAGTTGCAACCAAGCATTTTATGATTTGTTTTGATACTTTAGTTGGTAATGCTAATCGGCATCGCTATTTTTGGTGGCGTGATATAGCTTGGTTAAATCTAGACTTTTTGAGCACTTGAAGAAATGCTGACGACAATAATAGTTAGCCAGGTTGTACAAGTTTTTTGATTTAAAGGCTAACTCATCACACACCCGCCAAAAGTTATGTGTTCGGTTAATAATATGTCTGTCAACAAGTCGCATTCACCCGAATCAAATTCATCTTAAGTCCTGTACCTGTTTAATATTACAACACTTTTCTACTTCTAGCAACTACTTTATACAATTTTCATTCAACAGTTAATCACCCTCTGACCCTGCACTATCAGTTCCAAAAGCAGTTGCATCACCAGTATTTTTAACTGTAACTTCAATGGGTGAAAGTTCAGTACCAGGTGTGGTTGAATCTGGAATAGAAATAGTAACCTCTAGATCTGGTAGTCCTATTGGGGGAAATCTATTATCTCTATTGGGGGAAAATCTGGTAACTGTATTTGGGGGTTGTCTATATTGGCAACAATAAAATTATCCAGGGCTATCTCTTCATTAGCAATACCATTAATTTCCGGCCCCTCTGTCAAGATAATATTATCAATTTCTGTATCGGCAACCACACCAAAAAATATAGAGTCTGATTCTGTGGCATTAGTAGGAAAGATTTCGATAGATTCACTATCCCCATCAGCAAATAATATCTCAAGAATAGCTGGACCTGGTGTGCTGGGATTGAAACTATCAATATCAAAGCCAACTGCATTGTAAGGTTGCTCGAAATTTATCTTGTAGAAAGAATCTTCTTCTACAGACTGTCTATCAAGTATGAATAATTCTGTATCTCCAGAACCTTTGAATGCTTCTACTCTGGGGAGGTTTGAGGTGACAAAAATTCCAGGAATAAAATCAACACCATCTAAATTAAATTCTGGAGAAAATCCTTCAAAGTCTTGTGTATTAGTAGGAACAGCTCCTAGTAGATAACAAACTTAGTTTTGACAAGCTGTATAAATTTTGAGAAAATAACATAATACCTAGTATTTTCTTTATAGAAACAATGCCACTCAAATACAGTGTCAATTTAACAGAACCAGAACAACGGCAATTACTTGATTTAACTAAAAAAGGTAAAAATTCATCTCGTCAAATTAAAAGGGCCCAAATTCTACTTTGATCTGACGAGGGATATCGTGATGCTGAAATATCCGATATCTTAAAAGTAGGAGAATCAACAGTTCATCGGACTCGTCAAAAATATGTAGAAGAAGGAATTGAGTTAGCGATCGCCGAAAAACCCCGTTCTGGAAAACCGAAAAAATTAACATCTGTTGCCGAAACATTTTTGATAGCAACAGCTTGTAGTGAGCCACCAGAAGGTCGTAATTGTTGGACAATGCAATTATTAGCAGACAGTTTAGTAGAACTAAAATTAGTGGAAAAAATTTCGGATGAGACTATTCGTAAAACCTTAAAAAAAATGAACTAAAGCCTTGGCAAACACAGCAGTGGTGTATTCCCAAGGTAGATGCTGAATATGTATATCGAATGGAAAATTTACTGTATCTTTACGCCGACAAATTAGAGAATTTAGTTGATGAAGCAATAGTCTGTTTTGATGAAAGACCAGTTTGTTTATTAGAGGATTATCTTCCCCCAATTCCCCCAAAGCCAAACCATATCAAGAAAGTAGATTATCAATATCTTATACCAATTTCCCAAAAGATTGTTACAATAAAATAGGTACAAAATTATTAAGTGATTGCAGTTATTAGATGAGAACGAAAACTCAAATATTAGAAACAGAATCTGAATTAAAAAAACTGTTGTCCCA
>NZ_JAAHGT010001200.1 GCF_010672385.1 Okeania sp. SIO2F4 | reverse complement strand
TCGCTCAAAGCAATTCAGTTTAGGATTCCCTTTTAAGAGAAATTTCCAGAACTAATCAATCTGATTGTGTAATGTGATTTTTAACCTCTTTAATAAATTTTGCTGGTACTCCTCCTACCAAGGTAAAAGGAGGGACATCTCTGTGAACAATAGCACCTGCTGCTACAACACTACCGTTACCAATTGTGATACCTGGTAAAACAATTACCCATGCTCCTAACCAAACATTGTCTTCAATTACAATTGACTTATTTTCACCTGTTCTATGTCCATCAAAAATATCAACAGAATGAGTTCTTGTTTCAAAGGCACATCTTGGACCTATTTCTACCCTTTTACCAATAGTGATAGTTGCATCACCTTCTGCTGAAAAACGAACACCACTGTTAATAAATGTTCCATTACCGATATTTATCCGTTTAGCCCCCCCAATCGGTCGAATTTCCACCTTTTCAAAAATCCTTAAGTTTTGTTCGACACGAACACCAGCTAAAGCAAGCATTTTTGCTCTTAGTTTTGCATCACTAATATGAGTACGGGGAAGAGAGTTGGCCATCCAAATAAAAAGTGGTTCTCGCCATCCTAATTTTAAACCCATAATGTTACTTTTTTGGAAATTTATCCTAATTTTAAACCCATAATGGCTTTGTTGCACAAAAAACTAGGCTGCTTAAGACCAAACATGGATAAATCTTCTAGAGACGTCCGTATTACTAAAGTTGATTGATTTTATTTTTCATTTTGAAGATGTCTATTAGTCATCTTGAAATGAATTTCTTGGCTCATCACAAAGCACTTTATTTATTTGAAATTATTAATTCTGCCATTAACTTTGGCCAAATTATTAAGAAAAATCCCATCCAACTCAATATAGGAATAGAAATAATAACTGTTAACCAAACGATTCTAAAAATTAACCAACTACTACTAATAATAGTAATTCCTGTCAAAAGTATTGACCAAGGTTGGCACCACCAAGGTTTATAATTCCACGGATTAAATTTTTCTGGTTCAACTGAGTTGTTCATAATAAATAGTATTTCGTTTTTAGTAAAATTAAACCAAGTTTGTTTCATCAAAAGCTTTTTCTAATTCTGGAGTTAATTTTAGGTAATCCCCCCACAGTCTCAAATATTCAAAATCTAATATTTTTGTCTAGCTTTGAGAACTCCTAGTATATCACGCTATTGTTTTTAAGAATAATTATCTGCAATTTTGTACCATCTTAATTTCTGTAAAATAATATCTTCAGGGGAAACAATATAAATAAATTTATTTGTAGAAAATAGTTCCACTTGTTTCCGGCGAGACATTGCTGATAAATCAAAATCATTAGATTCTTTAATAGGATAAATATCAGCTTTGATAACTGACGCTGTGTGAATAACATTAAAGCTATTAGTACGACCCCTCATAGCATCATCTATCGCAATTTAAGTTAGATAAAACTCTGTTGATAAAACTGCTATTAATTGTTGTACTTTTTCTGGTTCTAAAATTATTGCAAGATCGGCATCTTCTGTTGGCCTCCGTTCTCCCCAGAAGGAACTAGCAAGACCACCACCTAAATAGTAAGGAATATGCAAATTATCTAATATTTCACCAATATTTACAGCTAAGTCTATTTCAGAAATAATCATAAAATCTGTATCAACTAATTTATTTATTGAGCAATATTTATCTCCTAATTTTAAGTTAACATACTCTATTTTGAGTTGTTTATCAGTTAAATCATGATGTTGCTCTTTAAATAAATCCCACCAGATTTGTTGTGACTGAATAGATGCTCTATGATATTGCATTATTCTGGTTTCTATAGGCATTTTACCTATGAGTTAAAACCATATTTTTTCAGCTTCTATTGTTGTATCTGTTGCTTGAGTTTTGTACATTATGACAAAGGAAGGAGGAAGGAAAAAGGAAGAAAGAAAGTAGATGAATCTATAGATCAACACAGTCGCTCTACATTCTCGTTAACATCTCATATAAACGGTGCGTTACATTTCATTAACGCACCCTACTCCCTACTCCCTAAGCGTTTAGTAATTTGTTTAATTATGCCACTGAGAATAGCACCTCCCATCAAAATTCCAATAGCTGGAGTAAAAACTGGTTCCCATAACCTATGCCAAATATCGAGACCTAAAGACACTCCAGAATAACGGCCAATAACAGCGATCGCGAACCAGGCAAAACCAATTATTACTAGAAATACATCTACCACTAAAAATGTATCTAACCAGTTGAGTAATTTGTCTTTCATTATTAGTAATTCCTCGTAAATATTGTAATTTATTATAAAATATAGCAATCCTAAATATAAATAGCTTGTAATATTCTATCGTAGGGGTTTGGTTTCCAAATCCCATTTTCGTTTGGGTTTGGAGACCAAACTCCTACAG